>NZ_JBXAYF010000002.1:305711-362829 GCF_056782175.1 Dellaglioa sp. CoH-56-MRSF-10 | reverse complement strand
CGAACACAGAAGTTAAGCTTCTTAGCGCCAAGAGTAGTTGGGGGTCGCCCCCTGCGAGGGTAGGACGTTGCCATGCTTTTTTTATTATTTTATTCCGGCATAGCTCAGTTGGTAGAGCGCTTGACTGTTAATCAAGATGTCGCAGGTTCGAGTCCTACTGCCGGAGTTTTTATTTTGTAATGTGGAGAATTGTCTGAGTTGGTCTAAGGAGCATGATTGGAAATCATGTAAACGGGTTTCCTGTTTCAAGGGTTCGAATCCCTTATTCTCCGTTGCAAATTGACCCGTTGGTCAAGTGGTTAAGACACCGCCCTTTCACGGCGGTAACATGGGTTCAAATCCCGTACGGGTCATATAAAGTAAATAGTGTATGTTGGAGGTTTAGCTCAGTTGGGAGAGCGTCTGCCTTACAAGCAGAGGGTCACAGGTTCAAGCCCTGTAACCTCCATCGAAGGTCCTATGGTATAGGGGTTATTACGTCCGCCTGTCACGCGGAAGATCACCGGTTCAAATCCGGTTAGGACCGTTTAATGGCTCAGTAGCTCAGTTGGTAGAGCAATGGATTGAAGCTCCATGTGTCGGCAGTTCGATTCTGTCCTGCGCCATTTATTTATAATATTTTGCGGGTGTAGTTTAGTGGTAAAACCACAGCCTTCCAAGCTGTTGTCGCGAGTTCGATTCTCGTCACCCGCTTTTATGATTTTGGGCCTATAGCTCAGCTGGTTTAGAGCGCACGCCTGATAAGCGTGAGGTCGATGGTTCGAGTCCATTTAGGCCCATCAATAATTTATGGAGAAGTACTCAAGTGGCTGAAGAGGCGCCCCTGCTAAGGGTGTAGGTCGTGAAAATGGCGCGAGGGTTCGAATCCCTCCTTCTCCGTTTTTCGTGTTATGACCCGTTGGTCAAGTGGTTAAGACACCGCCCTTTCACGGCGGTAACATGGGTTCAAATCCCGTACGGGTCAGTTTAATATTATCGCGGGATGGAGCAGTCTGGTAGCTCGTCGGGCTCATAACCCGAAGGTCGTAGGTTCAAATCCTGCTCCCGCAATTGGTCCTATGGTATAGGGGTTATTACGTCCGCCTGTCACGCGGAAGATCACCGGTTCAAATCCGGTTAGGACCGTCACAGGTATTATTGGAACCTAAACTTTTATAGTTGAGGTTCTTTTTTTAATTTTATTTACTTTAAGGAGATAAAAATGACTGAAAAACATCTATTCACGTCAGAATCGGTATCAGAGGGTCATCCGGATAAGGTTGCAGATCAAATAAGTGATGCAATATTAGATGCACTTTTAGAAAAGGATCCTAATGCTAGGGTTGCTTGCGAAACAACTGTAACAACTGGTTTAGTTCTTGTAGTTGGTGAAATATCAACAAATGCCTACGTTGATATTCAGCAGGTAGTAAGACGAACTATTAAGGAAATTGGATATATTAATTCACAAGTTGGTTTTGATGGTGATAATTGTGCTGTTATGGTTGCTATAGATGAACAATCTCCTGATATTGCATTAGGTGTTGATACATCTTTAGAAACTAAAAACGGTGATTTAGATCCTTTAGATCAGATTGGTGCAGGTGATCAAGGATTAATGTTCGGATATGCGGTAGACGAAACACCGGAACTCATGCCATTACCGATTTCAATTAGTCACAAATTAATGCAACGTGTTGCAAGTTTACGAAAAAATAAGGAATTAGAATACTTAAGACCTGATGCTAAGGCACAGGTAACTGTTGAATATAATGATAAAGGTCAACCATTTAGAATTGACACTGTTGTTATTTCTACACAACATGATGAAAAAACGGAATTGAAACAAATTCAAGATGATATGATTGAAAAAGTAATTAAAGTTATTATTGACCCTGATTTGTTGGATTCAGATACAAAGTATTATATTAATCCAACCGGACGATTTGTTATCGGTGGTCCAAAGGGTGATGCTGGACTTACTGGAAGAAAAATAATTGTTGATACATATGGTGGATATGCACATCATGGTGGAGGTGCTTTCTCCGGTAAAGATGCAACAAAAGTTGATCGTTCAGCTAGTTATGCTGCTCGCTATATTGCAAAAAATATAGTTGCAGCTAAAATTGCATCACAGGTTGAGGTTCAACTTGCGTATGCAATTGGGGTTGCTCAACCTGTATCAATTAATATTAATACATTTGGTACATCTAAATATGACGAATTGGATTTAGTTCAAGCTGTTCGTAAAATTTTTGATTTACGGCCTGCAGGAATTATTGAAATGTTAGACTTACGTCGCCCAATATATAAACAGACAGCAGCATATGGTCATTTTGGTCGTACAGATATTGACTTACCTTGGGAAAAAACAGATAAGATTAAAAGTTTACTTAACGAATTAAATTAAAATAAAAAATGACTTTATTAAATATCATTTTAATAGAGTCATTTTTTATTTAGGAGGTACTTTATGAATTCAAAAACAAATGTAAAATTAGTTACAATTGCTATATTTGTAGCAACATTTTTAACAGCCGTTGAAGGAACAATTGTTTCAACAGCTATGCCAACTATTGTTGGTGAACTTCATGGTGTTTCATTAATGAATTGGGTTTTTTCAATATATTTATTAACTAATGCCATGATGACACCAATATACGGTAAGCTCGCAGATGTTTTAGGACGTAAACCAGTATTTATTTTTGGTCTTGTCATATTTTTGGTTGGTTCAACTCTCTGTGGATTTTCTAATAGTATGGCCACATTAATTATTTCGCGGGCTATTCAAGGTATCGGGGCGGGTGCTATAATGCCAGTGTCATTTACTATAATTGCTGATATTTATTCTGTGGACAAACGTGCTAAAATAATGGGATTAAACGGATCTGCTTGGGGTATAGCGTCAATAGTTGCACCATTGTTAGGTGGTTTCATTGTTGATCATCTTAATTGGCACTGGGTATTTTTCATTAATTTACCTATTGGGTTAGTGACGATAGCAATGATACAAATTTTTTTCAAAGAAAAGCGAAGAATTATGAGTTCAAAAATAGATTTTTTAGGCAGTATATTATTAATGCTTAGTATTTTATCTATTTTATATAGTTTTCAACGTTGGGGCGATGATGGTATAGACCTGATTGTTTTAATTTCTTTCTTTATATTTATTATGTCGCTTTTATTATTTATTCAATGGGAAAAAAGAGTTGAAGATCCAATTATTTCATTGAAACTTTTTAATAATAGAACATTTGTGATTCAAAATGTAGTAGCAGCATTAATATCTGGATTTTTAATTGGATTTGAAGTTTATATACCAACATGGACTCAAGGAATATTAGGATTAAAAGCATCAATGGCAGGATTTGCAGTAACACCCAGTTCCATCTTATGGATAGCTGGTTCCTTTTTTGCTGGAAGTATGATGGCAGCTTGGACACCAAAAAAAGTTTTATCGATTAGTCTATTTTTTATTTTAGTGGGTGCCATTGCACTAGGTACTTTGCCTATAAATACACCTTTTTATCTTTTCTTTATCATTTCGGCTGTACTAGGGATTGGATTTGGGATTACCATTACAACTACGACAGTTACTGCACAGAGTTTAGTACCACAGGCTGACGTAGGTGTGGCTACATCATTTAATACTTTAAGTCGTACATTAGGACAAACATTAATGATTTCAGTCTTTGGGATCATATTTAATACACAAATGCATAAGGAAATAGTAAAAACACCTGGAACAAAGGACAGCATGATGGATATTTTAATTAATCCGCAAACGGCTAACCAACTACCGCAACATTTAATACCAAAATTACGTGAAGTTTTGTATCAAGGTCTTCATGGGATATATATAGCAGGTATTTTTATTGTAATTCTTGCAATTATTATTAATTTATTCGATAAAAAGACTAAAGATTATTTGCAATAACAGGGTTCGTTTGCTACACTAAAAATAATATAAAACGATTAAGAGGAACTAGTAAAGTAACTAACTATTTCAGCGAGTATATGGGAGTGGAAATATACATAGTTGGTTATTTGAACTCATCCTTGAGTTTTCTCACTGAACGGTAGTAGGTGCGAACGTTATTTCACGTTATGAAAAAGAGTCAGTATTTTATACTGGAATAATAGGTGGTACCGCGGAAAATTCGTCCTATAGAAGTTTATCTTCTATAGGACTTTTTTGTATATATAATCAGAAAGGAAGTAATACACATGGCATATAACCATAAAGAAATCGAACAAAAATGGCAAGCATTTTGGGATGCAAATCAGACATTTAAAACGACTGAAGATCCTGAAAAGAAAAATTATTATGCATTAGATATGTTTCCGTATCCATCCGGGCAAGGACTTCATGTTGGACATCCAGAAGGTTTCACGGCTACAGATATTTTGGCTCGAATGAAGAGAATGCAAGGATTTAATGTCTTACATCCAATGGGATGGGATGCCTTTGGTCTTCCAGCTGAACAGTATGCACTTGATACTGGACATAGCCCTAAAGCATTTACTAAAACGAATACTGATAATTTTAGGCGTCAAATTAAATCCTTGGGACTTTCATATGATTGGAGTCGTGAGTTAAATACGACTGATCCTGATTATTATAAATGGACACAATGGATTTTTGAAAAATTATATGAAAAAGGTTTAGCGTATGAAGATGAAGTTGCCGTTAACTGGAGTCCTGATTTAGGAACTGTTGTTGCTAATGAAGAAGTTATTGATGGTAAAACAGAACGTGGCGGGTACCCAATTGTCAGAAAACCAATGCGCCAATGGGTCTTAAAAATTACTGCTTATGCTGATCGCTTACTTTCAGATTTAGACGATTTAGATTGGCCAGATAGCATCAAAGAGCAACAAAGAAATTGGATTGGAAAATCAACTGGTGCTAGCGTTAACTTTAAAGTCGATCAACATGATGATATAAAAATTGATGTCTTTACGACACGTCCTGAAACTATTTATGGTGTTTCTTATATTATTGTCGCACCAGAATTAGATATAATTGATAAAATTACTATTGATTCTCAAAAGGATGCTGTTAAGGCTTATCAAAAAGAAATAGAAGTTAAGTCAGATTTAGAGAGAACTGATTTAGCTAAAGATAAAACTGGGGTATTTACTGGTTCTTACGCAATAAATCCTGTAAATGGTAAAAAATTACCAATTTGGATTGCTGATTATGTTCTAGCATCGTATGGAACTGGTGCTGTTATGGCAGTACCTGCACATGATGAAAGAGATTTCGAATTTGCAACTAAATATGGATTGGATATTTTACCCGTTATAGAAGGACCTGAAATAACTGATGAAGCAAATACTGAACCTGGTAAATATATTAATTCTGGTTTTTTAAATGGCTTAGTGAAAGCTGATGCTATCGAAAAAGCTATTGCTTGGATGGAAGATAATAACATTGGTGAAAAGAAAACAAATTATAAATTACGTGATTGGTTATTTTCAAGACAACGATATTGGGGTGAACCAATTCCTATTATTCACTGGGAAGATGGCGAAACAACAACAGTCCCTGTAGATCAGTTACCACTTGAATTACCTGAAGCAACGGATATTAAACCCTCTGGAACAGGTGAGAGTCCATTAGCCAACTTAACTGACTGGATTAATGTTGTCGACGAAAATGGGCGTAAAGGTAAACGTGAAACGAATACGATGCCACAATGGGCTGGTAGTTCATGGTACTTTGTTCGTTTTATTGATCCACATAACCCTAATGAAATTGCTGACCATAAAAAGTTAGAAGAATGGTTACCTGTTGACGTTTATGTTGGGGGTGCAGAACATGCTGTGTTACATTTGCTATACGCAAGGTTCTGGCATAAATTCTTGTACGATATTGGCGTTGTACCTACTAAAGAGCCGTTCCAAAAGTTAGTTAATCAAGGGATGATTTTGGGCGATAATCATGAAAAAATGTCTAAGTCTAAAGGTAACGTGGTTAATCCAGATGATATCGTTGAACGTTTTGGTGCGGATACTTTGCGCCTTTATGAAATGTTTATGGGTCCATTAGATGCCTCAATTGCTTGGAGCGAAGATGGGTTAAATGGTTCGCATAAATTTATTGAACGTATTTGGCGTTTAATTATGGATGAAGATAATCAAATTAGCGCAGCTATTGTTGATAAAAATGATGGTGAACTTGATAAGATTTATAATCAAACAGTAAAAAAAGTAACTGAAGATTACGAAGCACTTCATTTTAATACAGCTATTTCACAATTGATGATTTTTGTTAATGAAGCTTTTAAAGTTAAATCGTTAGCTAAAGAACAAGTTGAAGGATTTATTCAATTGATTGCACCAATAGCGCCACACATGGCTGAAGAAGTTTGGTCGTTGTTAGGAAATAAGGAATCAATTAGTTATGCTGCATGGCCAATATTTGATGAAAGTAAACTTGTTGAAAATACAGTTGAAATTGTCTTACAAGTAAATGGTAAAGTGCGTCAACATAGCGTGGTTTCAAAAGATGCAACTAAAGATGAATTAGAAAAAATGGCTTTAAATGATGACAAAATTAAAGAAGAACTTGAAGGTAAAACAATTCGAAAAGTAATTGCTGTCCCTGGTAAGTTAGTTAATATTGTCGCAAATTAAAGCTTTAATTTAAGTAAACGGGGACTACAAAATTATCGATATTTTGTGGTTCCTATTTATTTTTGGTTAAAATTCAAAAAATAAATTGCAACTGAATTTTAAAAGCTATAAAATGGTAAGATTAAGTATGATCAGAAAGTAGGGTACAAAAGTAATGGATGAAGATATCGAAGTAGAGGGCCAAGCAGCTTCTGAACAAAATGACGCTAAACAAAAGATGTTGCAAGGATCAGCTTGGATGACTGCTGGTAGTATTTTTTCAAGAGTTTTAGGGGCAATTTATATTATTCCATGGAATATGTGGTTGGGACCAGATAGATTACAAGCTAATGCACTTTATAGTATGGGTTATAACGTTTACAGTTTCTTCTTAATGATTGCTGTTGCTGGTGTTCCTTCAGCCGTAGCTAAGCAGGTTGCGCATTACAATGCACAAAATGAATATGGTATTGGAAGACGCCTATTTAAATATGGGATGGCTTTAATGGCGATTATGGGTGTAGTCTGTGCAGTAATATTATGGATTATCGCACCATACATTACAAGTGGTGATAAGAATGTGATTCCAGTCTTTAGATCCTTATCTTGGGCATTATTGATTATTCCTATGATGAGTTTAATACGAGGCTTTTTTCAAGGCTATCAGGAAATGGCTCCGTCAGCAATTTCACAGTTCTTTGAACAAATTGCTCGAGTTATTTATATGCTTGCCGCAACTTTTATCATCATGAAAATTAGTCATGGTAGTTATATTACAGGTGTAACGCAGTCAACTTTTGCGGCTTTTATTGGGGCCTTAGGCGGAATGCTAGTTTTAGTATGGTATTTTTATCGTCGAAAACCAGAATTGGATCGATTAGTTGCCAATAGTGATAATAAGTTAACAATTTCTACCAAACAAATTATTAAAGAAGTTATCAGGGAATCTATTCCTTTTATTATTATTGGCGCTGCCATTACGATTTTTGGATTGATTGATCAGTATACCTTCTTTGGTATTATGAGCCATGTTACAAACTACTCACGAACGATTCAAAATGAACTGTGGGCATTATTTAGTTTTAATGCTAATAAATTAGTTATGATTATTATTTCTATTGCGTCTGCCATGTCTATTACAGCTATTCCGTTATTATCTGAGGCATATACAAGAAATGATAAAAAGGCTTTGAGTGAACAAACTTCTGACACCTTACAATTGTTCTTTTTCGTAATGTTACCTTGTGCCTTAGGGATGGCAGCTGTTGCTCACCCACTATATGTTGTTTTCTATGGGTATGATCCAGTTGGAATCTATGTTTTACAATTTTCAGCGTATGAATCAATCTTCTTAGGATTATTCACAGTTGTTTCTGCTATTTTACAAGGTGTTTATCAAAATAAAAAAGCAATTATATATTTTGTCGTTGGAGTGGTAGTTAAATTAATTGTTCAATATCCATTAGTAGCTTGGTTAGGTGCCTTTGGGCCATTAGCAGCTACAGGGATCGGGATGGGCGTAAGTTCATGGCTAATGATTCGCTCATTACACAAAATGTTCCATTTAAATGTAAAATTAATACAAACAAGATTAAATAAAATGATGCTTTATGCACTAATAACATTTTTTACCGCATTTATAGTAGTAAAAATTGCTTATCTATTTTTACCAATAGACAGCCGAATTAGTGCAATTATCACAATTATTGCTGCCGCTGGATTAGGTGGCTACATATATATTTACTTCAGTTTAAAAACAAGATTAGCCGACAAAATATTGGGCGAACGGGTTGCTGGATTACGCCGTAGATTGAGAATTAAGTGAGGTTTAATTTAAAATGAGAATTGATAAATTTTTGACGGAAACGCAATTTGGTACAAGAAGTGATGTTCGAAAAATTATTAAACAGAAGAAAGTGATTGTTGATGGCGAGTTAATCACTAGCATTAAACTTCAGGTTAGTCCATCAAAATCGGTTATTCAGGTAGATGGTGATGTAATTCACTATCAAAAATATTATTATTATCTTTTAAATAAACCAGCAGGTGTGTTAACGGCAACTAAAGATAGGAAACAAAAGACAGTGATGGATTTGTTCAATAGCGTCGATTATCGGGATGATTTATTTCCAGTTGGACGGTTGGATAAGGATACAACTGGACTATTGCTTATTACAAATGATGGACAATTAGGTCATCAGATGTTGTCACCAAAACATCATATCGATAAAGTGTACTTTGCTAAAGTTGATGGGCAAGTGACTACTGACGATGTGATTAAATTTGAAACCGGATTGCTATTAAAAGATGGGATGCAAACTAAACCTGCAAAATTAATTGTTGAATCTTATAATAGTGATTCAAATATCTCAGAAGTTTTAATTACGATTACTGAAGGTAAGTATCATCAAATCAAACGAATGTTTGGAGCTATCGGTATGAAAGTTATCAGACTTGAACGTAAAAAAATGGCTACTTTAGAGTTAGAACCAACGCTATCGTTAGGCCGCTATCGTGCTTTAACAGATGAAGAAATTGAATCAATCAAATAGAAAATTGTTGGCGTAACTAGCCAGCAATTTTTTATTATTTTATTTGTTTTTGATGTTCCTTTATTGAGTAGTAAGGTCTATCAATATATCTAACTGAATACGCTTTTAAATACCGATTATTAAAATTTTGTGATAAAATGGGCTTACTAATATTTTAGGAGGAATTCAAATGAGTATAGATTGGAAAGCAGAAGTTGAAAAGCGTCAAGACGCCTTATTAGAAGATTTATTTGCAATGTTAAAAATTGAAAGTGTTCGTGATGAATCAATTGCAACAACTGAAGCACCTTTAGGTCCAGGACCTAAAGCTGGGTTAGATAAATTCTTAGAAATTGGAACGCGTGATGGTTTTGAAACATTAAACCTTGATGGTTTAGCCGGACATATCGAATTTGGTGAGGGGGATGAAACGTTAGGTATTTTAGCTCACGTTGACGTTATGCCTGCTGGTAACGGTTGGGATACTGATCCATTCACACCAGTCGTGAAAGATGGTCGAATTTATGCTCGCGGTGCCTCAGATGATAAAGGACCAGGAATGGCTGCATATTATGGTTTAAAAATCATTCAAGAATTAGGATTACCAGTTTCTAAAAAAGTTCGATTTATTATTGGAACGGATGAAGAAAGTGGTTGGAGAGGAATGACTCATTACCTTGAAAATATGCCTGAACCTGATTTTGGATTTTCACCAGATGCATTTTTCCCAATCATTAATGGTGAAAAGGGAAATATTACTTACTTCTTAAACTTTAAAGGATCAAATGGAGATAAGGATCAATTGCTTGAATTTGATGCTGGCCTCCGTGAAAATATGGTTCCTCGCGATGCTAAAGCTGTTATTAAAACAGAAGACGGCGCTGAGATGGAAGAAGTATTTAACGATTTTATTGCTGCTAATATTGTTACAGGTAAAATGGAACGCAATAATGATATTGTGACTATCTCGATGGTAGGAAAAGCAGCCCATGCACAAGAACCTAAAAATGGAGAAAATGCCGGAACTTTCTTGGCATTATTCTTGAACCAATTTAATTTTGGTGGGGATGCTGCTAACTATCTTCGTTTGGCTGCTGATTACTTACACAGAGATTCACGTATGAACAACTTTAGTATTGCCTTCACTGATGATATCATGGGCGATTTAACGATGAATTCTGGAATTTTCACATTTAAAGCTGATAAAGGTGGACAAATTGCCTTGAATTTCCGCTTCCCTAAAGGTATGACGGAAGTAGATATTAAACGTGGTCTTGAAAATGTAACAAATGAAATGAATGTTGTAATTGAAGCAGGTAGGTTACAAGGACCTCATTACGTTTCACCAGAAGATCCTTTGGTTAAAACATTATTAGGTGTTTATACGAAACAAACTGGCGAAAAAGCTGAAGGTTTAGTCGTTGGTGGTGGGACGTATGGTCGTCTCCTAAAACGTGGTGTTGCTTTTGGTGCAATGTTCCCAGGTGTACCTGATACAATGCATCAGGCCAATGAATTTATTCCTTTAGATGACGTGCTGAAAGCTGCTGCCATATATGCTGAAGGAATATACGAATTGATCAAGTAAATAATTAATTTTATATACTTGTATGATACTAATATACATTTAGGATGGCTTTTTTTAAAAGATTTATCATCTTTAAAGTATCGTTAATATGTAATCATTTGTAAAAAATAATGTAACCTATACCCCTAATGTTGAAAAACGTTAGGGGTATTTTTATGATTAAATTTCCACTTTAATACAAAATTTAAACCGTTTAAACATAGTTAATGGGAACTAAATTGAAGACGTAAGTTAGTAAACAGTATGGTATCAGTAGAAGCGTATTTTCAGTCTTCGTCACAATATTTGAATTAAAACTTCAAAATATTATGTAAGCGATTAACATGGTGTTATAATAATTCTGGTTCAAAGTTTGTTTTTAGTTTACTATGTATCAGATTATATTCAATTTGTTCGTGGATAGAATGAAAAATAGTCACTTTTATGAGGTGGTCAAATGAAGTTAGTAGTAGATAATGTATCAAGAGGAAGTATTCTAAAAGACGTTTCTTTTTATCTCAATCAAGGAGATAAAATTGCTCTCGTTGGTTTAAATGGATCAGGAAAAACAACCATTCTGAATATTATGATGGAGTTATTAATGCCATCAACGGGGAAAATAATTAAAACTAATGTTAAATTAGCGACTGTTTTTCAAAACAATGTTCTTGATGATGATTTGACCGTTATTCAAAACTTACGTTTCAGAATTAAAAATAAAGAAAAAATAAAAAGTATTCAGGAAAAAATGAAAAACTTGAACATCAATGAGTCCTTAAAGTATTCTAGCTTATCTGGTGGGCAGAAACGTATTGTTAATTATTTAAGAGCGATTGCTGTAGAGCCGAATTGCTTACTATTAGATGAAATGTCAGCTGGAATTGATGTTGATATACGTCAATTAATTTGGAATGATCTTGATGAGTATTTAAAAGAGAATAATTGTGGTGTGTTATTTACTACTCATCTATTAAGCGAATTAGAAAATGCCAATAAAATTATTTTCGTATCAAATGGAACTGTTAAATATTTTGGAGAAATGGTTACATTTATGAATAAAATTTCAAAAGTTAAATTAATTTTGAATAAAACTGAAGATGATAGGTATTTTAATACGTCTGCAGAAGCAGTGAGATTTATTGAAGATAATCATTTGATAAATGAAAACTTTGAAATAAGAAAGGCAACCTATACTGACTTATTTAAAAATATGGAGGAAGGAATTTAAGGATGAATAAACAGTTTATTCAAAGAAACATTCTAATTTTCATAAAAGATAAAGTTGGTATCTTTTTTTCATTTTTAGGTATGGTTATAAGTCTTGTAATTTATATATTTTTTCTTCGCTCTAATTTAGTCGATTCTTTGGCTGGAATTAATCATAGTGAACAGTTTATTGATACATGGATGATTTCTGGGTTGATTTCTATTGTCTCAATGACTAGTACACTAATCGCATTTGGTCAAAAACTGGAAGATAAAAAGAATAAGAGATTAGATGATTTTATTGTTAACAGTCAAATAAAAAGTAGTACAATTAATCAATTGTATACTTTGACGTCAGTCATGGAAGGTATTGTGTCGACATTTATTTTCTCATTAATATGTTATGCGTATCTATCTCTAACTTATCATTATAATGCTTATAATGTAACATTTTTTGTAGTATTTCTATTTAATGTTTTACTAATTGTATTTTCAAGTTTACTGTTTTCATTGGTGACAGATTTTTTAAATACTACGTCTAGTTTTTCATCATTGTCAGCAATTGTTGGTACTATGTCCGGTTTTCTTTCAGGAACTTATATTGTTTATGGGGATCTTCCAGCTTTTATGCAGCATACTTTAAAATTGTGGCCTGGTTATCAAATCGCAGCTATTGCACGCTATGAAAGTATTAAAAATATCAGGATAGGAAATAACTCTATTTTGTTCTCGTCACTAGGAATTAGTTCTGATTTTTTGCAAGCTATACTTATAACGATTATATTTGGAATACTACTAATAATTATTTCAATATTTACAAATGTTTATCATAAAGATTGATTTTAATTTGAAAAAAAGAACCTTATGTTACCTATATGTTAATATCAGTTCTGCTAATTTCAAAGAGTTGATTATAAAGAAAATTAATAAATAGAGGATGAAAACAAATCAAAAAGAGATACTCGAGGGTGGCGATTAAAATATTCGTTCAATGCAACGAAATTTAAATAAAAATTATACAGCTTATTTTGGTATTCTACCTAGCGATGGTATTTATGGAACGAGAAACATATGTTTACACGCTAAAAGAAACAAAATAAATAATTTCTATGTTTCAAATATGTCAACGGGATGGAGTGGAAACTTAGGGTTCCCAATGCCTGAGGGTTGGGACTTTGATCAATTTACTGAATATACGCATGGTGGAGTTGATATTGATCAAGTCTCTTCATCAGGTAAGGATTTAGGCTGTAAGAATTTTGATGTATCGGAGGATATATCTGTAAATAAGGTGACACATCGATTTATTAAATCAGTGCAAATGTTAAATTCTTTTAAAGATATAACATTTGAAATGGGAAAAACATATGGTCCTACGGTTCTTCCAGGGATAGATGCATGGCTTACAGTTAAAGATAGTTGGAGTGTAGAGACAGGAAATTCATCTTCTCCATTTACCATTCACAATGGTAAATGGAGAGTTCTTTTCAAAATGATATAGCTGATATAATGAAGATTAAATATGGTGTTATTAATTATTTAGATACCATGGGAATAGTTAATCGTATTGCGGGTAATCTCCAAAACGGGATGTTAATAATGGGAGTTGCAACAAGGGCAGAAGAACCTTGGCAAATTGGTATGAAGATAACGTATAATGAATCATATACAGAGGGTGATGAAAGTAATAAAATATCAGATACGATTGAAATTTATTATAAGCAACCAGTGGTTAGTCCCATATATCCCGAAGTTTCGTATAATTATGTTTATGATATAGTTAGTGGATTGGAAATTGTCGGAGCATGGATTGTTATTGGTCAGCGGTTATCATGGCTGTAGCGTTTGTTGCTTCTATACCAGAATTATTAGTAGCAGCTCCAGCAGTTGCTGCTTTTGGACTTTTGGTTGATACATTGCCACAAGAATAAAGAATATAGGAGATAATATAGATGGCAATTCCAGCAATGCTAACGGTGTTATTATTTGTGTTTATGATGAATTTATATCTTACTCTTTCTATAGTAAGGATAAAAAAGTCAATAAATAATGGTAATAAAAAGATTGAGAAAGAAAAAGATAGATTAAAAGAATTTAGAGGAGATAAATAATGAGCGAGCCTAATTTATTTATTATTTTATTTGTATTATTTTTAATCTTTATCGTACAATTTGTATATTTTTTAAATATTAAAAATAAATTGCTTGAATTATCGTATGAAATAACTAAAATTAGGGAAGAATTACTAAACATAACAATTGTTAAAGTTTTGAATTTAGAAAAAAAATTAAAAGATAAAGAATAAATGTATGATAAAAAACAAGGTATTCAGATATATTTCTGATCCCCTTGTTTTTTATCTAAAGTAGGTAGACAACAAACTGAATAGTTTAGTGTCTATACTGAGTATGTAGTATAATTACTACGATAAGTTAGTCTTAAAACTTAGACATTAAACAACTACATAAATAAAGCGTAGATATGAATGTGTATCAACGTTATTTAATATATTTTTGAAGGAAAGATAGAAACTGGAATGAGAAAAGCATTAGTTAAACATTTACATTTTAATGATACAGTTGCTTATTGGACAGCACATACGATTGTTTTTATTTACCTGTAAGGAGATGAACTAATGCAAATACAACCTATTTTTTGGGCAATTATCGCGATATTAATAACAGTTTTCTTTCCTTCACGCCAATGGTTAGAACGACATCATTTAGATTATTTTATTCTTGTTACGTACGTAATAATATTAATAGTAATGGTTGTAGCCATACCTTATAGAAAAAGTACTGGCTTGAATGAGATTTATATTGTGAGTGCTTTTATCATCTATGAACTAGGCTATTTATTTATATATAAAAGATTAAAAAAATAAATTAACGTGAGAAAAAATTGTAGAAGAACATTTCTACAATTTTTTATTTGATTAGATAATTTAAAAAGCAAACTCTTTAATAATTAAGGAGTTTGCTTTTTTGTTAAACAGAGTGTATTAAATCAGGTATTGATCTACCATATTTTATTAGCTTGGTATAAATATCAGGGTCTGTATGAGGTAGGTCTTTCCTGTCTGTATATATATAATTACCGAACGGGTCTGTATAGACGATACAATATACACAGTGCCTAGACATGCCCATATCAGGTAACGGATAGCTCATCGTTATTGGTTCACTTGCTAAGGCGAGAATCCTAGGGGTACCAAAATCATTGTGGTTTTTAAAAAACTGCTTAAAATCAGGTAACACGACAGAACTTTCATTCATAGTAGGAATGATGATAACATCATGAATAACATAATTTGAATAGTTTGTAATGGTTACCTGAGGTATCCCTGTTTCAGTAGAGTAAGAACTAGCAGATGCCGTAATACGCGATGATATTTGAATAATATTTTTTTGCCTTTCATATTGTTCTTGACGCTTACTTATTTTATTGCTGTTGTGAGAAAGAAATAGCACTAAATATTGCGGCGGAGGCAGCAAAAATGGCTGGTAAAGTCGCAACGAAAGATTGTAAATAAGTCATAGTATTTTTTCTCCTTTTTAAATAGTATATGAAACATATTCATTTTATTAATTAAAAAATCCAACTCGTAAATAAATACGAATTGGATCAATATATACGGTAAATTAGATGTTAACCACACAAAAACCACATAAAAGTTGGTTAAACGATGGTATATCAATGATAACAATGCGCCTGACAGGAATCGAACCTGCACTTGGAAACCCAAACAGCGATCTGAACGCTGCGCGTCTGCCAGTTCCGCCACAAGCGCAAAATAAATTACTTTGAAAACTCAATAACAGTACCGTAGCCATGTAAAACTAAGAATCTTGGGGCAATCGTTACACGAACAGTTTGTGGTTCGAAATGAACGTTAATAATCCCGTCGCCACCTTTATTAATTGCGCGTTCTGCTAGTTCTGCTTGGACACGATCATATAAGGTATCAAAATCATCTACACGATCAATTTCATCGGCTTCTAGTACAATCTTGGCTGTCGCATTAACGATGCCTTTAATAGCATAAGAACGGTTAACATCTCCGGTTGTTAAGAACATATAAATCACTCCTTGAGTAATAGTTTAAGATAAAAATGCTAGATTGACAAGGATTAAAAAAACTAGCCTCAAGAGTTAGTCTCAACTAGGCTAGTTTTGTAGGTTACATGAAGATACGGTAGTTACGTTTATTAATTGAAATTAATTCTTTAGCCTTACTCTTTGAACTGAATTTAAGTAAATTTTTGATTAAACGTTCTAATTTTTCGTCATCTTTAGAAACTTTTTCAAAAATATCATTGTCAATCTTTATTGTTAGATCTTCCTTTTTGCTTGGAACCTTAAATGTTTTAGAAGTTTCATCGCTTGTGATGAAGTTTTTCTCAAGATCTGCTAATAAATTTTTGCTCATATGTTTTCTTCCTCCAGTTTCTTACTATATTAATCATAACACCTAGATGACTAAAATCATAGGAAATGAAAAAAGATAAAAATGTTATTAAGAGAATTAGATAATAATTTTGCTTTATAAATCTAATTTTGAAAGTATTGCAGGGATGTCGACTCCATCAGGGCTTTTTAAGATTAGCGATTGTTTATCAGTGAAATTAAATTTTTCCAATAATTTTTGATTTACTTCTTCTTGTTCGTATTTCAGCGTTTGTACATTGGTAAACTGTTCAGATTTAAAAGATTTAAGCAGGGCTTTTAATAAATGTGTCGCGATACCTTGTTGTTCTTCGTTTTTCGAAACTAATAATAGACCAATCCAAACGGATTGAACTTCAGGATAATCTGTTAAAAAATCAATCATAGCTACTAATTTATCTGCTTTGAAGAAGCCCAGTGTCCATTTTTGATCACTTTTAACTGACAACGGGATCGAAGTTAAATCAGATTTTATTTCTTCAATGGCTAAATCTTGTTTACCTTGGAGTTTTAGGTAAGTAGATTGACTTTTTTCTAATTCTAACATTTGAGTTAGATCTTTTTCGGTTAACTCTCGAACCACGTAGGGGGCACTAAAAATAGAAATCCTTTTTAATAACATACTGAAAACCTTCTTTATTTCAAATTTTGTAGGTAAAACGCTAACATCTAATACAATTTTAATGATATACTGTAACTACAAATAAAAGATATGGGGTGGCAAATATGGAACAAGAATATAAAAATATTTTAGTCCCAGTTGATGGATCAGATTCAGCTGAAAAAGCATTAAAGCGTGCAGTAGAAAGTGCTAAAGCAAACCATGCACATTTAGATATTTTAAACGTAATTGATACGCGTCAATTTTCTGTAAGTTTTTCAGGAATGATGGATGGGGGCGGTTCAATCGTCTATCAGACTTTTGAAGATACAGAAGCATATATGAATGAATTAAAAGAAGATATTGTAAAAAATGGGTTTACAGATGTTGATATTCATATTCGTTTTGGTAGTCCTAAAACAGTAATTGCCAAAGATTTTATTGAAGATCATCATTCAGATTTAATTATCATGGGTCAATCTGGCTTGAAGGCAGTGGAAAGAATGTTAATGGGTGCAGTTACAAATTACGTTACTCGTTTAGCACCTTGTGATGTCTTAGTTGTTAAATAATAAAGAGGGTTGCGTAATTTAGCAACTCTTTTATTATTTATAGGACTAACTCAGTATAAAGTAAAAATGAATTAAAAAATAGTCATATTAGATTAAAAGAGAGAAGGGGTACTGGTGGAAATAGGTTTATATTTAGTTATGGCAATTTTGATTATTTATAATGTTAAGTTGTCTCTACAATTAACTAAAGTGCGTCAAGCTAATGTTAGAACTGTGGACTCACTAGGTCCTGAAGAGACTAAAATATTAGCAGACTACGCAATTGAGAAACGAAAATGGCAAGTCCTTGGCAATGGAATGTTCTTTTTAGCTCTCGTTTGCGCTTTTATTGGAACAACAATAGAAACGAGTTATTTTGTAACACTTTATGTTGTAACAATGATTGCTGTGAATCGTTCAAGAATAAGAGTCAATAAGCTGTTATTATTAGATAATTAATGTTGCATTAAAAGTCTATATCTTAAATTAAAGAATTCACAAAAGTTAGGTATAAGTAACCTAATTTTTGAGGAACTTAATATTTGGGAAAGGCTTATTTTTTTTAAATGAATAAATGTTGTGACATGTTAGCTGATCTTAGAGAGAATTTCGTATGTGTAGTGGTGCCATCCAGATGACTAACTTTATAAAAAGTAGTTTAGCATGGTAAAACAGATTTTTTAAATTAATGGTTAATAAATAGTAAAGATTCTTACTGAGCATCAATGTTTTTAAGTAACTATGATATTCTAAAATTAAGCGAAATTCCTGGAGGGTTATTGTGAAACGATTTAAATATTATTCAATTTCCTTGTTAAAGGGATTAGCGTCTTTAATTATTCTTTTAGCAATTGGAAATTTGATAGGTCCATCTAATTGGCGGTTATTAATTAATTATTATTTAATTTTGAATTTTTTAACTTTTTATCCATATAATCTCGAGTTAAATGGATTAAATAAAAAATTAGTGCAAAAAGTTAAAATTGACGAGGTAGAGGAACCACACTCTAGACAAGAAATGAATACACGTAAAGTATCAACTGAAAATTTAACGCGCTTATTAATTTATGTCATGCAATTTGCAGGGTTAATCCTAATTGCTCCTGGTCAATTCATGTATTACTATTTAATCAAAAATTGAATTTTAATGATATCTCCACTGTTGATTAGATGACAGTGGGGATATTTTTTTAGAAAATTATTTGACAAAAGAATCAAAAACACATATAGTCATAATATCGTTAATGAGGTTAACGGAACGAATAATCGTTAATGCCATTAACTAAAAAGAGAGGGTGGATAATTTTGTTCAAAGAATTTATGTCAAAGAATAAGAGGTCAGTTGCGTATATCGCAATTGCATGTTTAATTCCAAGTTTAATTGCATATGGAACCTATAAGTTAGTTTCAAGTAAGCAACAAATGGACACAGGAAATTTAAAAGTAGCTATTATAAATAACGATGAAGAAGCATCATTTAATGGAAAATCAATTGACGTTGGTAAGGAAGTTACTAAAATTCTTAAAACCAATAAACAAGCCAAATGGGAGTTTGTTAGCGCAGAAACTGCGAAAAAACATTTAGATTCAGGCGATTATACAATGTCAGTTACATTGCCAAGTAATTTTTCAAAAAACGCAACAACTGCACTTGATGAAACGCCAAAAGTGAGTTTGTTAAAAACAAAACAATCAGATACAAATAACTATGTTTCGCAATTGATTACAAAACAGGTTGCAGAACAATTGAAATCACAAGTTTTAACTAATATCCAAAAAGCGTATGATTCTGCATTACTTGGTTCCGTTAAACAATTAGGTTCAGGTGTTAAAGAAGCCTCAACTGGTGTAAAAACGTTAAATAAAGGAACCGTTAAATTAAAAAATGGTAGTAAAGAAGTTACTAGAAATTTAAATACATTGGCAACAAGTATGGTGACCTTTGATAAAGGTAATCAGACATTAAAAACAGGATTAAATACTTATACAACTGGGGTTGATACTTTAGCTGATGGTGTAAATACCTATACAACTGGTGTAGGTACACTGGTGAATGGTAATAATCAATTAGCCTCAGGAATTAATACACTTGTTGCTAGTGCACCAACCTTATCAAATGGTGTGACTCAATATGTTGATGGGAATAAAACATTAGATGCGGGACTTTCTACGTTGCAAACTGGCGGATCTACATTAGCAGCTGGTGTAGGCACGTTAGCAACTGGTGCAACTACATTAAATTCGAACTCGAATGATTTAAATAATGGTGCGAAAACATTAGCTGCAAGTATGTCAGGTAGCCAATCGTTACCGATGGCGGTAGCAGGTTTAACAGCATATTCAACTGGTATTAAAACTGGTGTAACTCAAATTCAAACAAGATTAAAATCTCGTAGCGAAATTATTAATCATATTCCTGAAATAATTCAACAAATTAAAGATACAAAGCAAGGATCAAAAGAATTAAAAGCTGAACTTGAAGAAATTTCAGGATCAATTGAAACATTACAAGCATTACCTGGATTAGTAACAAAATTGATGGCGGCAGGGGATAAATTAACAACTGTTCAAACTCAAATGAATGCAATTAATTCAGATACAACACAAAAGATGTTTAGTTTGACATTAGCTAAAGGTCAGGCATCGACTTCTAACAAGAAGGTTCGTACGATGATTAATGACTCAACAACAATGAGCCAAAAAGAAAAAGACACTGTTTTACAACAAATCACAAAAACAGATACAGCAATAACAACTGTTGGTACAAATATAACTGGGGTAAGTAAAAATTTAACAGATACAAAAGCGATGTTAGAGGCAGTGATGAGTGATGTAGGTGGCTTAATGGCTGAATTTAAATCAACAATGGGTGATGTAGATCTTAAAGCCATGTTGGAAAAATTTGCTAAAATTTCGACACAAGCAACTGCATTATTGAGTAATACTGATACCTTGACGAGCGATTCAATGATTGGTCTTTTAGGTGATACAAAAGACTTGAGTGATCAAATTGATTCATTAGTGATAGCATCAAATGCTAATGCACAAGTTGCTGGTAAATTAAATGCTAGTGTTAATGGTGCTGGTGTTGATGTTACAAGTGAAAAAACAATTAATGCAACAATTAAGAATTCAATCATGACAGGTAGTATTAACAAATTGTCAGCTGGTATCTTAGGATATACAGCAGGAACAGGACAAGTAACTGATGGTATTAATCAATTAAATAGTAATGTACCAACTTTAATAACAGGTGTTACTGCTTTAAGAGCAGGATCGCAAAAACTTGTTACAGCAGGTGGACAACTTGAGGCAGGAACACAAACGTTAGTTTCAGGTGGTACACAATTGAAAGCAGGATCTGATAAGCTTGTTAGTGGTGGTACACAATTGACAACTGCTAGTACACAATTGACAGATGGAAGTTCGAAATTAAAAGCGGCAAGTACACAATTAACAGATGGTGATACACAATTGGCAGCTGCTAGTCCTCAATTAGTTGATGGCTCACAAAAATTAGCTGATGGGTCTAAACAAGTAACATCAGGATTGGATACAGCTAATGATGGTGTAACATTATTAAATACTAAATTAGCAGCAGGAGCATCACAGGTTGGTAATATCAATTCATCTCCAAAAAATGTGGCTCAATTCGTTGAACCTGTTAAAACAGAAACTGAAAGTGACAATCTCGCTAAAACTTTGAAAAATACATTTGCCCCATTAGTGATTGTTTTATCATTATTTGTCGGTGCAATTGTAACTCAATTAATTTTATTCAGATACCGTAAGAAGAATGAATTATCACAAAACTGGTTACAGAACCTTTTCCTAATGTTATTTATTTCTGTTATTCAAACAGCAGGAGTTCTCTTATTAACATTATTCTTTAGTGTAACAATTGAACATCCAATTAGTTTCGTAATCTTTACGTTCTTATCGGGAATAATCTTTACTCTTTTATGTGTGGTAATTGACGAACTCCTTGGAACAATGGGTATTCTCTTATCTTTAGCATTACTACTCGTACAATTAGTGATTACAGGACAAGTTATTCCAAATACGATGTTATCAAATGCTTATCAAGTATTTGCAGAGTTCTTACCTGTTACACATGTATTAAATGGCTTCACATATGCAATTAATAGCCAAGGTTCTGGTATGATTGGTTCAGTGCTTGCATTACTTGTTACAGCCGTAGTACTGGGTGTGGTTTGGACGTTTGTAAATCGTAAACAATTAACGGTATCAACTGAAAAAGAAAAATAGAGATACAGTTGATTAGATATAGTAATTAACCGCGTTTTATGCTAAATTTAACTGTAGGTAGAACATGCAGAGGAGAATTAGCAATGACAACAACTAAGTTAATGGATGACTATATTAGTATGTATTTAGGAACTTTTAAGAATGTGGAAGGATTCATTTCACAACCTACTAGTGAGTTTAATTTATCTTTTGAACAATTCTTGATTTTAAAAGATATCCATAGCACTGAAGATATAAGCATGGTTGATATCGCTAAAAAAAGAAATGTTTCAAGGAGTGCAATTGCACGCCAATTAAACGTACTAAAACAATTAAGATACATCTATCAAGAACAAGACACAGTTGATAGAAGAAGAATAAACCTACGCTTGTCTGATCAGGGTGCAAAAGTAGAACGAGTTGTGACTGAGTCAATTAAGAAACGGTTTGATACTTGGGTAAATGTTTTAGGTGAAGATAAGGCAGTTCTACTGCTTAGTTTAATGAAAGAATTCGGGCAAAAAATAATGGTAGACAGAAAATAAAATTCTGTGTACCATTTTTTGCTTGAAAGTGTTGTATGCGTTTTCTATAAGTAGTATATTAGTTTAATATACTACTTAAAAAAATAATTGTTTTTTAAGGATTAAATTAATACCAAATGAAATCATTATTGGAGGAAGAATATGACAAAAATTATTGCAATTAACGCAGGTAGTTCAAGTTTAAAATTCCAATTATTTAGCATGCCAGAGGAAACTGTTATTGCTAAAGGATTGATTGAAAGAATTGGACTTAAAGACTCAATTTTAACGATTAAATATGGTAACGGAAAAAAATATGAAGATGTATTAGATATCGACAATCATTCAGTAGGTGTACAGTTATTACTTAAATTATTGCTTCAATTGGATATTATTGCTGATTTTAATGAAATTTCCGGTGTTGGACATCGCGTTGTTGCTGGTGGTGAATATTTCAAAAAATCAACATTAGTAAATGCCGATACAATTGCAAAAATTAATGAATTATCTGAATTAGCACCATTACATAATCCAGCTAATCTTTTAGGTATCCAGGCATTTGAAGAAATCTTACCAGATGCAGTAAGTGTCGCTGTATTTGATACAGCCTTCCATCAGACGATGCCAGAAGAAAGTTACATGTACAGTGTACCTTATGAATGGTATGAAAAATATGCCGCAAGACGTTATGGTGCTCATGGGACAAGCGTTCGTTATGTCGTCTCAGAAGCCGAAAAACTAATTGATAAAGACCCTAAAGAGTTAAAATTAATTACATTACATTTAGGTGCAGGAGCATCAATTACAGCTACAGTTGGTGGTAAATCAATTGATACATCAATGGGCTTTACACCACTTGCTGGAATTACCATGGCAACACGTTCAGGTGATGTAGATGTATCGTTAGTTGCTTACATGATGAGACAATTAAAAATTACTGATATAGATGAAATGATTAATATTTTGAATCGTGAATCTGGGCTAGTTGGTATTTCAGGGATTTCTCCTGATATGCGTGATGTTAAAGCTCAATTAGGAAAAAATCCTCGTGCTGATTTAGCTGTTAAAATCTATGTTCAAAATATTATTAAATATATTGGTCAATACATTGCAGAAATGCAAGGGGTTGATGGTATTATTTTCACTGCTGGTCTTGGTGAGAATGATCGGATTGTACGTCGTCGCGTTATTGAACATTTAGCATATTTAGGTGTTGGCTTTGATGCTGAAAATAACGAAAAAATGGGTGAACAGGTTATGCTTAGCACGCCAGAGTCTGCCGTTAAGATTTTTGCGATACCTACTGATGAAGAATTAGTTATTGCACGCGATGTTCAATCATTAATGTAAAAATAACCATTTAAAATAGTAGCTTAAAATAAGAGGGATATCACATTGTGATGTCTTTTTTATTTTGTAACATAACGGTAATATTTAAAGGGTTAACAAGTTATTAAAAAAGTGTTAAATTAGACATTATAAATTATTATTACTGACAACAAGTTGTTGTCATCATTCGGAGGCGTAACTTAATGAGTAGGTGTAAACTTGATATTATGAGTGAGTATCAAGCAGCGATGCAAAAACTTGCTGATCTTAGAAGTAACATTGGAAACAGACAACAATCATCAATTCGAGATAGCTTTTTCCAAGAGGAAAAATCGCTTGAAAGAGAATGTTCTGAACTGAATATTCTATTAGAAGCTATCGATGTTGCGGAAGATTAATCCTACTTTTTGAGAAATAAAAGTAGTAAAAAACGATTAAATTCATAATTGAATTTAATCGTTTTTTTTGTTCCTATTTAAATTAATTAGTTTGTAGATTCCGAAGAACGAAACGATTAATAAGATGATACCAACTACTGTAGCAAAAATATCAACTGTTGCTGCAACTTCCGCCCAAGCATTCCCAGCAAATGCCCCAAGATAAATGAGGACAGTATTCCAAATTAATGTTCCAAAAAAGGTTAATGGAATAAAAAAACGTAATTTACATTTCGTAATTCCAGCGGGAATAGAAATTAAACTTCGAACAATGGGAACAAAACGGCCTATGAAAATAGCACGATTTTCATATTTTACAAAAAATTCAGTCGCTTTTTCAATATGGATAGGTTTTAGACCAAGCCAAGAACCATACTTACTGGCGAAAAATTGATTTAAACGTTCTGTACTTAAAAAGCGACCGATCGAATATAAGATTAAAGCCCCGATAGTCGCCCCAATAGTGGCAGAAATAATTAAACCAATTGGTGTAAGAGAACTTGAGAGCGTCATAAAACCTGCAAATGTTAAAATGATTTCAGAAGGAATTGGTGGGAAAATGTTTTCAATGGTGATCAGTAACGCAACACCTAGATAGCCATGTTGGCCGATTAAGTCAATTATGGTTTCTTGCATTTAGGCACCCCTTTTATTTAATAATTAAAGCATATCATGAGCCAAAGAAATAAAGTAATGAAAAAGGATTAGCTTAATAAAAATTAAATAATTTTCGTATTCAGAGTTAAATTTGGTACAATTGAAGAAAGAATAAGACGATTTAAGGTGGTAAAAATGAAAATTGAAGAATTACACAAGGTAGAATTAGATTTAATCCGGGAAGTCGTTGAAATTTGTCAAAAAAATAATATAAAGTATTTTATGATTGGTGGCAGTTTATTAGGTGCGGTCAGACATCAAGGGTTTATTCCATGGGATGATGATGTCGATATTGGAATGGTAAGGGATGACTACGATCGATTCTTACAAATCGCTCCCCAAGAGATTAGCCAGCCTTATTATTTTCTACAAACTGATCAAAGTGATCCAAACTATGCATTTGGATATGCAAAACTACTTGATGAATCTATTCATGTTGAAGAGAAAAGAAATATTAATGACGCTAGAAAAGGTGTTTTTGTAGATATTTTTCCTTTTGATAAAGTCCCAACAGGTGATGTCGAACGATCTATTCAACAATCAAAATATCGATATCTTAACGCGAAAATTCTTTTATTGAGCAATTATCGTTTAATGGATACTGAAATTAACGCAAAGATTAGAAAATTACAACCTGATCAAAGTCGTAAAACCAAAGAGTATAAAGAAAAAAGAGACGAACTAGTAAGAACCTATAATCAAGATGACACCATTTCAGAATATAAAAATTTAGCTTCACAATACTCATATGAAAAAGAATTACTATCAGAAAAGGAATTAGCAGCCGTGATTCAAGTTCCTTTTGAGAACCTTACGGTAACTATTTTAAGGGCATATGATGCAATTTTAAGCCGTTTATATGGTGATTATTTACAATTACCGCCTGAAAGTAAACAGATTGAAAAGCATATTGAAAAAGTGACTATTTTAGATCGAAATGATTTTACTTTTGATAATGAAATTGATTGATTTTATGACGTAAATGAGATACGTTTAAAGATGACAAATGGAGGTGCTTTCATATGGATAGAAAATCAATTATTGACGAGCGGTTGCTTAACCGGGAATTTACAATTGACAGTAAAAATATTCATGGCACGGTCGAGTTTTTTGGTATCTACTATCATTATTTTAGTGATGAAACATTAGTAAGTGGAGATGTTGTTCGAATCATTAAAACACATGTTGAAGGGTTAGACGTTAAAAAAATATAAAGGTGGTTAAATTATTATGTTGGGACTTTTAGTCGTTATTATTATTGTTATATTATTGGTCATGATTTTACCAGCAACTATCCGAATTATTAGACAACCGCATCAAGGTGTTGTTATAACTTTAGGAAAATATGAAACAACATTAGCTCCAGGCTTACATTTTATTAAACCATTTATTTCTTCAGTAATTCGTGTTAGTACGGCACAACAACCTTTAGATCTTGATAAACAAGTTGTGATTACAAAAGATAATGCTGAAATTGAAGTTAAAATTTCATTGAAGTATCACGTTACTGACATCCAAGATTTTGTGTTTAAAAATGAAGACTCTGTTCGTAGTATGATTCAAGATACACGTGCCTCTTTGCGTGGCATCATTGGTAATAAAATGTTAGATGAAGTTTTGAATGGAACGCAAGAAATTAATCGCGGTTTGTTTGGCGAAATTTCTAATGTGACAGCTGGTTATGGATTAAATGTTGATCGAATTAATATTGATACAGTAAAACCTTCAGTTGAAATTCAAGATTCAATGAATAAGTTATTGAAAGCCGCTAGAAATCGTGATGCTACTGTTGCTGAAGCAGAAGGTTACAGTAAATCAGTTGCACTAAAAAATAAAGCTGATAATGATGCATGGGTTAATTCAGCCCAAGCAAAGGCTGAAGCAGTTAAAAAGACGGCCGATGCTGAAGCATACCGAATAGATGCAGTTAATTTATCATTAAATAAAGTTGGTAATGGTTATTTTGTTAGCCAAAATATTGAGGCTTTTAAAGAATTGGCCAAGAGTGACGCAAATACAGTTGTTATGCCAAGTAATGCGATAGATAGCTTAGGTCAAATTCCAGCAATTAATGCATTATTAAAACCAGAAGCTAAATAAAACTTTCAAGAGGTTATTCCTTGGAAGTTTTTTTACTAGGAATGAGAGTGGTTAATTTGAAAATTATTATTGATGGGGATGCGTCTCCTGTGAAAAATGAAGTTATAGCTGAAGCCGAACTACGGAATATCAGTGTGTTGCTAATTACAAGTACGCCACATTTCTCAACTAAAAAGTATCCTGAAAATGTTTCGGTTAGCTATGTTGATCAAGGTCCAGATGCGGCAGATTATAGAATTGTAAAGTTAGCTGAAAAATCAGATGTTGTGATTACACAAGATTACGGACTAGCTTCTCTTTTATTACCAAAAGGTGTGATTGTGATGCATCATAAAGGATTTGAATATACAGATACCAATATCGATAGTATGTTGGATTCAAGATATTTAAGTGCAATGGCAAGGAAATCAGGTCAACGTACGAAGGGTCCAAGCGCCTTTTCAAACCAGGATAGGGCTAACTTTAAAAAAGCATTTATTTTATTATTGAATGAAAAAGGAATTAAATAAATATAAAGAAAAGAAGGGTCTTATTTGCGATCGTTAACATCGGGTAATCCAGCAAAATTAATTTTTATGTTTACTATACCATTATTGGTTGGTAATTTATTTCAACAATTATATAGTATTTCTGATACGTTGATTGTTGGACAAACTTTAGGCGTGGATGCACTAGCTGCAGTTGGTTCGACCGGGAGTATTCAATTTTTGATTATTGGATTTGCACAAGGGTTAACTGCAGGTTTATCTATTATTACGGCACAACGATTTGGGGCAAAAGATTATCGTGGTGTTAGAAAAAGCTTTGCAGTGGGACTTTTGATTAGTCTAATTGCAACGGTAATTTTAACAGCGGTTAGTTTGTTTTTTGTAAAAGATATTTTAACACTTATGAAGACACCACCAGAAATATTTGATGATGCACAAACTTTTATTAGTATCATTTTTGGTGGAATATTTGCTTCAATGGCATTTAATATTTTATCTAATATTATTAGGGCGCTAGGGGATAGTCGCACGCCATTATACTTTTTAATTTTTGCCAGCATTATTAATGTTGGTTTAGAATTATTATTTATTTTGGTATTTCATTGGGGAGTTGCTGGCGCTGGTATTGCAACTATTATTGCGCAATCATGTTCCGTTGTATTCTGTTTAATTTACATTTATCGAAAAATTCCCGTCTTACATATTGGTCGACACCATTTTAGAGAAATCACGATGAAAGATGTTAACCAACACCTTTATGTGGCTCTACCAATGGCCTTTCAAGCTTCAATAATTGCGATTGGTGCAATTATGCTACAGTCAGCTTTAAACGGTTTAGGAACGACAGCAGTTGCCAGTACCACGGCAGCGTCTAAGATTGATCAATTATCAACACAACCAATGATGTCATTTGGAATTGGGATGGCAACTTTTACTGCCCAAAATTATGGCGCAAAAAAATATGGTCGTGTTTTAGATGGTGTAAAAAAGTGTCTATTAATGTCTGGAACATTCAGTATCGTTGCAAGTCTTTTAGTTATTTTATTTGGACAACAATTAGTTACACTGTTTGTTGGAAATAATGCACCAAAAGTTGTTGCATTATCGCAGGTTTATTTTAATATTAATGGGTCATTTTACTTACTTTTGTCAGTACTGTTTGTCATTAGATACACGTTACAGGGACTGGGACAAAGCATCGTACCAACAGTTGCTGGAGTTGTAGAATTACTGATGAGATCATTTGCAGCTATCTTTTTAGCTGGTGCTTTTGGGTATGCAGGAGCTTGTTTTGCAAATCCATTAGCCTGGGGTGGGTCATGTATTGTACTGATTTATTCATATATGAAGGCTGTACAAAATTTGAGACGTTTAGATTTTGAACAAAAGGCTGAAAATAAACATGCTTAATTAGTTATGACAAAAGTACGGAAATATGCTATACTAATCAACGTTCTGCGGGCGTAGTTTAGTGGTAAAATTCCAGCTTCCCAAGCTGATGTCGCGAGTTCGATTCTCGTCGCCCGCTTAAAAATGAATAAGATAATTATATTGAAACCAAGATATTTAATCTTGGTTTTTTTTTGTAAATTTTAACTGACTAAATAGAATATAATTAGTCAAAATGATTGCAATTAAGCGTTATTTTTGCTAAGTTTAGTAACTGATATTAGTTTTTTTGTATAAAAAAACATGGAACTGGACAGAATTGAGGGGGAAAAAAGTGGATATTTTATTAAAACATGCTAAAAAGTATCGGGTAGATATTTTTTGGGCAGTCGTCATGGTGGTTATCATGGCAATTTCAACATTGTGGCAACCTAAATTGTTACAAAAAGTAATTGATGCTATTTTAAAGGACCAGGGTGATAAAATCACGACACTTGGTTTGTACTTGATTGGAGTTGCTGTTATTGGATTGTTGGCAGGTGTTGTGAATACAATTCTATCAGCAAAAGTAGCACAATCAATGAGTGCAGATATTCGTGAAACTGCTTTTAGAAAGATTCAAACATTTTCTTTCAGTAATATTGAACGATTCCAAGCAGGGAATATTGTGGTTCGTTTAACCAATGATATTACCCAAATTCAAACGTTAATTATGACAATTTTACAGACATTAATTCGAGTGCCCATTTTATTTATCGGTGCATTCATTTTAGCTATGAATACAATTGCGGATTTATGGTGGATTATTGTTATTTTAATTGTCTGCGTGTTAGGTATTTCAATGTTAACTTTCGGTCGCATGGGACGCCATTTTGGGTTAATGCAAGGCTTAATTGATCGAGTAAATGAGTTAGCCAAAGAAAACTTGATGGGTGTGCGTGTTGTTAAGTCATTTAATCAAGAAAAAAATGAAGAAAAACGTTTCGATAAGGTTTCAGATGATTTAAATGCACAAAATATCTATGTTGGAACTCTATTTGCTGTTTTAATTCCAGCATTTACATTAATTGGAAATATGGCTGTCGTTGCCGCAATTTATTTTGTAGGTGATTTAGCTAAAGCAGATCCAAGTACAGTTACAGCTATTACTTCGTTTGTTAATTATTTAATGCAAATCATGTTTGCCATTATTATTGGTGGAATGATGATGACGTTTAGTGCTCGTGCAATGGTTTCAATTAAACGACTACGCGAAATTTTAGATGAAGAACCAGATATTTATTACCAAGATGTTCCAGAGGAAGATTTATCGGGATCTGTTAGTTTTGAAGATGTCTCATTCTCATATGAAGGCGATGATAAACCAACACTTAAACATGTTAGTTTTGATGTTAAACCTGGAGAAATGATAGGAATTGTTGGTGCAACTGGTTCAGGTAAATCAACTTTAGCCCAAATGATTCCACGATTATTTGATCCCCAAGAAGGAATGATCAAAGTTGGTGGTGAGAATTTAAAGGATGTTAATGAAAAATCGCTTCGTAAAACAGTAGCATTTGTTTTACAAAAGGCTATCCTATTTTCTGGCACAATCGCAGACAACTTACGTCAAGGTAAAGAAGATGCCAACGAGAAAGATATGGATATGGCCAGTCAAATCGCTCAGGCATCAGAATTTATTAATCGATTACCAGAACGTTATGATGCAGAGGTTGAAGAACGTTCAGCTAACTTCTCAGGTGGTCAAAAACAACGTTTATCAATTACGCGTGGTGTTATTGGTAAACCTAAAATCTTAATTTTAGATGATTCAACATCAGCACTTGATGCTCAATCAGAAAAATTAGTCCAAAAAGCATTAAATAATGAATTGAAAGAGACAACAACATTTGTTATTGCCGAAAAAATCTCATCTGTGATTAATGCGGATCGTATTTTTGTTATGGATGACGGTAAATTAGTTGGCGAGGGGACACATAAAGATCTCGTTGAAAATAGTCAAATTTATCAAGAAATTTATAACACTCAAAAAGGAAAGGAGACTGTCTAATGAAAGATATGAATAGATCGATGGCATTCTTCTTCCACTACTTGAAAAGCTATAAATTAGGTTTTACAGTTATGACTGTTGCAATTATTGCATCGACATACTTCCAGGTAAAAGCACCTGTGTATATGGGAAAAGCAATTACGGCATTGGCAGACTACGTAATTGGTTTAACAAAAGGAGTGAGTGATAAAGGAAATTTTGTTAGCTCATTGTGGATGTTATTCTTATTTTATATTTTTTCAATTGTAGCAATGTTTTTCTCAAATATTATTGTCACGTTCATTACAGGAAACTCGACAAATAGAATGCGAAAAGGGCTATTTGGAAAATTACAAAAAATGACAATTCGATTCTTTGATTCACATAAAGATGGGGATATTTTAAGTCGTTTTACAAGTGATTTGGATAATATTTCGAACGCAATGAATCAAGCCTTAGGACAAATTATGAGTAATATTGCTCTAATGATTGGGATTATCATTATGATGTTTCAACAGAATGTTCAGCTTGCCTGGGTTACGATTGCTTCAACGCCTATCGCGTTACTTCTTGCGGTCATTTTAATTTCTAAAACACGTAAGTATGTTGATATACAACAAAAAGAAGTTGGAAAATTAAATGGCTATATTAATGAAAAAATTAGTGGTCAAAAAATTGTAATTACTAACGGGCTTCAAAAAGAAGCTATTGATGGTTTCTTGCCATATAACGAAAATGTTCGTAAAGCAACGTTTAAAGGACAAGTCTATTCAGGGATGCTTTTCCCAGTTATGAATGGCCTCTCGTTGGTTAATACAGCCATTGTTATCTTCTTTGGTAGCTGGTTAGCACTGAACGGTGATATGGGCCGTACAACGGCTTTAGGACTAGTTGTCGTGTTTGTTCAATACTCACAACAATTTTACCAACCAATATCACAAATTTCTTCATTGTATAGTATGTTCCAACTTGCTATTACAGGTGCTAGTCGACTGAATGAAATGTTTGATGAACCAGATGAGGTCAACTCAACTGATAAGCAAAAATTAACGGGTCTAACAAATGGTGTTAAGTTAAGAAATGTTAATTTTGGTTATAATGCTAATAAAGAAATTTTACATGATGTATCAATTAATGTTGATAAAGGTGAAATGGTAGCTTTAGTCGGACCAACTGGTTCAGGTAAAACAACAATTATGAATTTATTGAATCGATTCTATGATGTTACAGGTGGTTCAGTTGAATTTGATGGCGTAAATGTTAAGGATCTTGAACTTCAAAGTCTTCGTGATCATGTTGGGATAGTTCTTCAAGAAAGTGTATTATTCTCAGGAACAATTCGTGATAATATTGTCTTTGGTAAACCTGAAGCATCAGATGAAGATATGATTTCTGCCGCTAAGCAAGCTAATATTCATGATTTTATTATGAGTCAAGAAAATGGCTATGACACGACAGTATCGGATGAAAACTCTGTGTTTTCAACTGGCCAAAAACAATTAATTAGTATCGCAAGAACAATTTTAACTAATCCTACGTTATTAATTTTGGATGAAGCGACTTCTAATGTTGATACAGTGACAGAAGCTAAAATTCAAAAAGCAATGGATACAGTTATTCAAGGGCGTACTAGTTTTGTAATCGCACATCGCTTGAAAACAATATTAGATGCTGATAAAATTGTTGTTCTGAAGGACGGTAAGGTTATTGAACAAGGTAACCATCAAGAATTATTGGATCAAAAAGGATTCTATTCTGAACTTTATAATAATCAATTTGTATTTGAATAAAACAGTGAAAAAATCTTTCAAGAATACTTTATATAAAGTATTCTTGAAAGATTTTTTATTTTAAATTAAGATATAAAGTAACAAAAAAAACAAAAAATAAATATATTTAATTGTAATTTTATATCATTCAAGGTATGATGTAACCAGTTAATGATAACGCTTTCTTTTATGAATGGAGGAGATATTATGTTGGGTTTTTCAATTTATTTAGGTGATAAGATTGACGATGATACAAAAAAATATATTGAAGTAATGCGTAAATCAGGATTTAAGGGTATTTTTACTTCATTACATATTCCTGAAGAAGATAGAAAAAAAACTATTGATGAATTAAAAACTTTGGGGAATTTATGTCTTGAAAATAACTTGAAATTAATGGTTGATATTTCAGAAAAAAGTTTAAAATTATTGGAATTTGATTTGAAAACTGCTGGAATTACTGGTTTAAGAATTGATTATGGGATTAGTATGGAAAAAATAGCTGAATTATCAAATAATATAGATATTGGATTAAATGCTAGTACGATTTCAGAGCTGGATATTAAGCAACTAGTTGATAATCATGCAAATTTTAAGAATATTGAAGCATGGCATAATTATTATCCTCGACCAGATACGGGATTAGATGACGAATGGTTAAAAAATAAGAATCATTGGTTAAAAAAATCAGGATTTACTACGATGGCGTTTGTGGCAGGAGATAAAATATTTAGAGGGCCAATTGGAAAGGGATTACCAACATTAGAAAAACATCGAAATTACAATGTATTGGCTGCAATGATAGATTTAATTGAGAATAATTATACTGATGACGTTTATATCGGTGATCCGCGAGTTTCACAAAGAACAATTAGTAAGATAGTTAACTATTTTACTAATCAAAGTATAGAAATAGATATTGAAAGTAGTTCGCATGAACTTGATAATATAGCATGGCATAATCGTGCTGACGTGGCTAGGGATGTTGTAAGGTTAGAAGAAAGTCGGATAAGAAATCAATTCACTATTGAACCAATAAATAATGAAGATGCTCGAACGAGAGGTACTATAACGCAAGATAATATGTTATATGGGAGATATACTGGAGAAATACAGATAGTGAAAAATAATTTACCAATTGATAAAAAAGTAAACCAAATTGGTACAGTTAAAAGGACAGACTTGGATTTAATTGACTATATAGGAGCAAAACAAAAAATAATATTTAATAATACAATTATAAAAGAGGGATAAAATATGGATATTACAAAATTAGTAACGGAAACTAGAAATGAACAAACTATGAATTTAGATGAGTTAAAATGTTCTGAAGTTGCAAGAATAATGAATGAAGCCGATATGACAGTTCCTAAAAGCGTAGAAAAAGAGTTATCGCAAATTAATGAAGCAGTTAGTAAAATTATTGAATCATTTAATAGTGGAGGCCGTTTAATTTATATGGGTGCAGGAACTAGTGGTAGATTAGGTGTCTTAGATGCTGCTGAATGTGTACCAACATTTGGAACAAATCCTAGCATGGTGCAAGGATTGATTGCTGGTGGTATGAAAGCAATGACTGTGGCAGTTGAAGGTGCCGAAGATTCAAACGAATTGGGTAAGTTGGATTTGGAAAATATTTGTTTAACAAAATTAGATACAGTAGTTGGAATTGCAGCAAGTGGTAGAACACCATATGTTATTGGGGGTCTTGACTACGCTAAACATCTTGGTGCGAACACAATAAGTCTGGCTTGCAATAAGGAATCAATTATTGGACGGCATGCTGATACGGCTATTGAGATTGAAGTGGGACCAGAGATATTGACTGGGTCTACTCGTTTAAAATCAGGAACGGCACAAAAATTAGTATTAAATATGTTGTCGACAATTTCGATGATTGGAATTGGAAAAATATATAAAAATTTAATGGTCGATGTTAGACCAACGAATGAAAAATTAGTTGAAAGATCAAAGCATATTATTATGGATGCAACTGGAGTAAGTTATGAACAAGCAAAATTAACATTTGAATTAGCTGAACATGATGTCAAACTTGCAATAGTTATGATTCTAACGGATAACGATTTGAATCAAGCTAAAGAAAAATTAAAGAAGGCTCATGGTTTTGTTAGGGAAGCAATCAAATAAAATATTTGGAGGGGTTAAATTATGGCAGACAAAAAAATCGAAAAAATTGCAAATGAAATTTATGATAATGTAGGGGGGCCAGACAATGTTGAAAAATTAATTCATTGTATGACTCGAGTTAGGATGACAATTAGGGATGAAGATAAAGTAGATATTGAAAAATTGAAAAATATCGATGGTGTCATGGGTGTTGTTGAAGATGATACTTTGCAAGTGGTAGTTGGACCTGGTACAGTCAACAAAGTTGCAGATGAAATGGTAAGACAAGTAGGGGTTAAATTAGGCGAACCTTTCCCTTTGAAGAACGTAGTACAATCAACTCAAATGACTGATAAAGAATTGGTTGAGAGCAAAGCTGCTAAAGTAAAAGCAGAACATAAAGCTAAACAAAAGCAAACGCCAATAAAAAAGGTGCTTAAAGCAATTTCAAATATCTTTGTTCCACTAATTCCTGTATTTGTTGGAGCAGGATTGATTGGTGGATTGGCTGCTGTCCTTGGAAATATGATGGTTGCAGGGGATTTAAGTTCGAGCTGGACAGATTTTATTGCAGTTTTAAATGTTATTAAAAATGGTGTTTTCAGTTATTTAGTTATCTATGTAGGGATAAATAGTGCCAGTGAATTTGGTGCCACTCCAGGACTTGGTGGTGTTATCGGCGCTGTCACTTTGCTGAGTGGGGTAACCCCTGAAGCACCTCTCCATAATATCTTTAACGGTCAGGCACTAAGTGCTGGACAGGGTGGAATTATTGGTGTTATTTTTGCAGTGTGGGTATTAGCTATTTTAGAAAAAAGATTGCATAAATGGATTCCGGATTCTTTAGATATTATTATAACACCGACAATATCATTATTTGTTATTGGAATGATGACAATTTTCTTAGTAATGCCAGTTGCTGGGGTTGTTTCGAATTCTTTAGTTACATCAATTAACTGGGTCTTAGAAGTTGGTGGTGCATTTTCTGGTTTTGTTTTAGGGACTTTTTTCTTACCAATGGTAATGTTAGGATTACATCAAATTTTAACACCTATTCATCTTGAAATGATTGCTAAGTCTGGATCAACATTATTATTGCCAATTTTAGCAATGGCAGGAGCTGGACAAGTAGGGGCAGCAATTGCATTATGGGTTCGTTGTCGTAAAAATAAAAAATTAACAAATTTAATTAAAGGCGCTCTACCAGTCGGATTTCTAGGAATTGGGGAACCATTAATTTATGGGGTTATACTACCTTTAGGACGACCAATGATTACTGCTTGTCTTGGTGGCGGAATCGGTGGAGCGGTGATTGGTGGGATTGGTCATATTGGATCTATTGCAATAGGACCTTCTGGGGTAGCATTGATACCTTTAATAAGTAATGGACACTGGATTGGGTATATTCTTGGATTGCTTGCGGCATATGCGGGCGGATTTATTTTAACATTCTTTTTTGGTATTCCAAAAGATGCTATGATTGAGACAGAAGCATAAGACATACCATAAAAAGAGGTAAGAAGTATGGGTAATTATTTGTACACAATACAAGCAAATATGGATAAATACACAAAGGTAGAGCGAAAAATAGCACGGTTTATTTTAGAGCACCCTCAGAAAGTAATAAGAATGAGTACACAGAGTATGGCAGAGGTGGTAGGTGTCAGCACTGCAGCAATAACGCGATTTGGAAAAAGTATTAGTGATACTGGTTTTCCAGGATTAAAATTAGAATTATCAGCAGAAATCCAAGATGATAAATCAATGCTCGAGGAAATTAATCCTAAAGATGATTTAGTGACGACACAACAAAAATTAACCATGCGGATACAACATACGATTGAGGAATCAAATAAAACATTAGATGAGGAAGTCGTTAATGCTGCGAAGGTTATTGCAGAGTCAAAAATAATCTATGCGTATGGAATTGGAGCATCAGAAATTGTAGCTAAAGATTTCCAACAAAAATTTATTCGAGTTGGTAAGTCTGTTATAGAAACACTTGATACACATCTAATTGCCGTTGGATTATCGCAACTAAAAGAAGGAACAACTTTATTCTTGATATCAAATTCAGGGGAAAATACGGATGCAATTAAGTTAGCAAATCTTGCAAATCGACAAAAAATAAAAGTTATCGTTTTAACACATAATAAAAAAAGTACATTGGCCAAATTAGCTAATATTATTTTAGAACATGACGATAGTGAAGAAAATAAAAAATTCAGAAGTGCAGCGACTACTTCTTTAATTGCTCAATTATATGCAGTCGATCTTGTGTATTATTCTTTTGTATCAATTCATTTTGATGATAATGTTACAAGATTGACAGATTCAAGGGATGTCGTAAAGAAATATTTCACCAAAAGCAAACCTAAATTCTAAAAACACTATCTTTTATAATATTAATTTGTTACAATCAAACTATAAATTCGATGATAAAAGCTAGTAAACTAATTAATTTTAAAGCAAGTCTAGGTTGATGGAAGCTAGATAAAAGCGTTAGTTGAATCGTACTTTTTAGAAATAACTGAATATTTTGAGTGGATATTAATCAATTAGAGTGGTACCGCGGGAATTCTCGTCTCTTACATAATTATTTGTAAGGGGCTTTTTTTATACAATTTTAGGAGGAATGGATAATGAATTATAAACAACAAGTTGCACAAGCATTGGTTGCTATCGTTGATGGAAACCTTACTGAAGAAGAAATTATTGCCAAAATTGAAATACCAAAAAGTTCTGATATGGGGGATTATGCATTTCCAGCTTTTGCATTAGCTAAAGCATTTAGAAAAGCACCTCAGATGATTGCTAAAGACTTAGTAGAGAAAATTGATCAAAGTCAATTTGAGTCAGTTGCTGCAGTTGGGCCATATGTTAACTTTTTCTTGAATAAGGCTGCATTTAGTCAAGATATTATTGAACAAGTGCTTTCAAATGGCAGTGAGTATGGCGCATCTGATATTGGTCATGATGGTAACGTACCAATTGATATGTCATCACCCAATATTGCTAAACCTATTTCAATGGGACATTTACGTTCAACTGTGATTGGTAATTCAATTGCAAACATCTTGGCTAAAATTAATTATAATCCAATTAAAATTAATCATTTAGGCGATTGGGGAACTCAATTTGGTAAGTTAATTACTGCTTATAAATTATGGGGTAGTGAAGCAGAAGTTAAAGCTGATCCTATCAATAAATTACTTGAATACTACGTTCGTTTCCATAAAGAAGCAGAAGAAAATCCAGAGTTAGATGTTGCAGCTCGTGCATGGTTTAAAAAGCTCGAGGATGGCGATGAAGAAGCAATCGAACTTTGGACTTGGTTCCGTGCAGAATCATTATCAGCTTTCAATAAAATTTATGATATGCTGGGTGTCCAATTTGATTCATTTAAAGGGGAAGCCTTTTATAATGATAAAATGGGCGAAGTTGTGACAATGTTAAAAGATAAAAATTTGTTAAAAGAAAGCCAAGGCGCAGAAATTGTTGATCTTGAAAAATACGATTTAAACCCTGCCTTGATTCAAAAAACAGATGGGGCAACTTTATATATTACTCGTGATTTAGCTGCTGCTATTTACCGTAAACGGACGTATAATTTTGTACAGTCATTGTATGTTGTCGGAAATGAACAAGCTAACCATTTTAGACAATTAAAGGCTGTGTTAAAGGAAATGGGTAATGATTGGTCAGATGATATGCACCACATTCCATTTGGCTTAATCACACAAGGTGGTAAGAAATTATCGACTCGTTCAGGACGTGTTATTTTACTTGAAGAAGTTTTAGATGATGCTACAAGCCTTGCTAAAAAACAAATTCAAGATAAAAATCCTGACCTACCAAATGCTGAACAAGTTGCTAAAGATGTTGGTGTTGGGGCTGTTATTTTCCATGATTTAAAGAATGAACGTATGAATAATTTTGATTTTGTTTTAGAAGAAGTTGTTCGTTTTGAAGGTGAAACAGGTCCCTATGTCCAATATTCAAATGCTAGAGCACAAAGTATTATTCGTAAAGCGGGTGATGTTTCAATTAGTGAAAGTAACAATGAACTTTCTGATCCTGCTGCATGGGATACAATTAAGTTACTTGGTGACTTCCCTAAAATAATTAAACGTGCAGCTAAAGAATATGAACCATCAGTAATTGCTAAATACGCTATTCATTTATCAAGAGCATTTAATAAATACTATGCAAATTCAAAGATATTAGTTGAAGATGATCAAAAATTAGCTCGTTTAGCACTCGTTCAAAGTGTGAGCGTCGTTTTAACAGAATCATTAAGATTATTAGGCGTAAATGCACCAAAAGAAATGTAATTAATAAAAAAGTTGACTTAATTGTTAACTTTTTTATTTTATCTAAATATTGTTAGATGTACTTTTTAACGATGATTGTGCGTTTGAACACAAAATGGATGTGCGAATACGACCAGTTTATTTTTATCATTTTGGTACTGTTAGATTAATGATTTAGAGCTATCAGTGAATCAAAAAAATAAACCAGGGTCTCCAAAATCCGAAAAAATAAATCGACATTCTATATTTAATCTGATAGTGTTGATAGTTATATATCATAAATATAGGTATTAAGGGAGTAAAGGGATGATTACAGAAAAAGAAAGACAAAGGTATCGATCAGAATTTTCTGACCATGAGTTGTTTGGTTGTTTAAGTGAGGATGAACAAGGAGCTTGTTTTGAACAAATTACATTTAAAAGATTTCTAAAAGGAAATACTATTTTTGATATGAATGATAAACGTGATTTTATTTATGTTGTCTTGGATGGATTAGTTAAAATTGAACGTGGTGATCGAGCTGGTATTTTTCAAAATTATATGTATGTTACATCGAAACAAATATTTCCAATTGGTGGAATGTTACAGAGTGAATATTATACTGTTTCAAGTCGTGCTGCTACACTAGCGACGGTCGCTAAGATTCCTGTTGAACTTATTGAGAATTTAATCAAAACACATTATGAAGTTTCTGCGTACTTATTTGGGCAAATTGATAATATTTTAAATTGTTCAGAAGTGTTAAGGTTAAGAACCGTATGTAGTAATACAACAACCCGGATAACACAAGTGTTACAGTATTTAAGTGAGAATCTAGCCGATAAACATGGTGAGAATAGTCTGCGAATCCCATATGTGATTACACATGAAGATATTGCGACGATTAGTGGAACGCGGCGTGAAACCGTTGGACGAGTTATTCAGAAATTAGTGTTAGATGGTTATATTATTAGAGATTCAGGTATGCTTATATTTGAATCAAAATTCAATAAAATGAATAAAATCGTCCTAAATTAAGCGTATTATTTCAGTATTCATATTTCTTTTGCTATACTAAGAATAAATACTCATTCAAAGAGGGATTCTTATGAAGAAAGAGATACGTCAAGCTAAAATTGAACAGTTAATTAATAAAAAAGTAATTGCAACGCAGGATGATTTGATTTCAGAATTGGAACATGTGAATATTAAGGCGACTCAAGCGACTATTTCTAGAGATATTCGTGAAATGAAAATTGTTAAAGCTCAAGATGAACAAGGTGATTTGAGATACGCAATTTTTAAGTCAGGTAATTTAAGTGAAGAAGTTCATTTATTTGAAATTATTTTTGAAGTCGTTACTAATATTACTAAAATCCAATTTATGAATGTTGTTAAAACGATTCCAAGTAACGGTAATTTACTGGCAGCAATTATCGATGATTTTGGCTTCCCGGATATTGTTGGAACTGTTGCGGGACATGATACAATTATGATTATTAGTTCAGATGAGCAGGCCGCACAACGTGTCTATGATATTTTTACTGAACACGCAAATCCAGATAATTTAATTTAAAATACTGTGAGACTAAGGAGTAGATAACATCTACATTTCTTAGTCTTTTTTTAAATATTTAAAAATATCATAATAAAAAGGCTAATTTACTTTTTATAATATTGCTATGGTAAAATAATAAATGATATTAAGATTAAATATGGGGACAACTAATGAAAAATGAAAATAAAAGAACTAAAAATGAAAATTGGTTTGTAATACATCTAATTCAATTTAAAAATTGGTTTCGACAGGGATGGAAATTTGTGCATGGTTGGAAATGGTTGACTATTTTTATTTTAGCAATTATTTTAGGTTCGAGTGCGTATTTAACTTATGTAGCCAAAACAACAAATGTTAGTGGGTTAAAAGCTGCTTTACAACAATCAACTGAGGTTTTTGATAAAGATGGCGATAAAGCAGGATCGTTATACTCTCAAAAGGGTACTTACGTTTCATTAAATAAGATTTCACCCAATATTCAAAATGCTGTACTGTCATCAGAAGATCGTAATTTTTATCATGAATATGGATTTTCAATCAAAGGGATGGCACGTTCTGTGGTTTCATTGGTTAAAAATCGATTAACTGGAAGTAGTGCAATTAGTGGTGGCGGAAGTACTATAACGCAACAACTTGTTAAAAATGCATTCTTGTCACAGGAGCAAACTTATAGTCGTAAGGCTAAAGAAATATTTATTTCAATTGAAACGGAAAAAGTATATTCAAAAAAAGACATTCTAACGATGTACTTAAATAATGCATATTTTGGTAATGGCGTTTGGGGTGTTCAAGATGCCTCTAAAAAATATTTTGGAAAAAGTGCTTCAGATTTAACTGTTAGTGAGGCTGCAGTTATTGCGGGTATGTTAACATCGCCAGGGGCATATAATCCGATAGATCATCCTGTTGCAGCTAAACAAAGGCGTAATGTTGTTCTGAATGTTATGTATGAAAATAAAAAAATCTCTAGTGCAGAATTATCAAGTGCTAAGCAGACGGGTATTACATTAAATGATACGTACGATTATCAATCAGGTTATAAATATCCTTATTATTTTGATGCCGTTATTAGTGAAGCAATTAAAAATTATGGGTTAACTGAATCAGATATTATGAATCGTGGTTATAAAATTTATACGGCGATGGATCAGACCCATCAAGAAGCTATGCAAACATCATTTGATAACTCTACCTTGTTCCCTTTGGATGCTGATGATGGGACAAAAGCTCAGGGTGGATCAATTGCTATTAATTCAACGAATGGTGGTGTGACAGCAGTTGTTGGTGGACGAGGTAAACACGTTTTTAGGGGATATAATCGAGCGACTCAGATTAACCGCCAACCGGGGTCAACACTAAAACCAATTGCCGTATATATGCCTGCTTTAGAAGATGGCTATTTTTATGATTCTGAATTAAAAGATAAAAAACAATCATATGGATCAAATAATTATTCACCAAATAATTACGACAATCAATATGCAGGTAAAATACCAATGTATAAGGCATTGGCACTTAGTAAAAATGCGCCAGCTGTGTGGTTGTTAAATAAAATTGGTGTTGATAAAGGATACGATGCTGTTAAAAAATTTGGTATACCGGTTAAAAGTTCGGACAAAAACTTAGATTTAGCTTTGGGTGGTTTAACTACTGGTGTCTCACCCTACGAAATGGCTAGTGCATATACTGCGTTTGCTAATGGTGGTATTCAAAAAAAGGCTCATTTTATTACTAAAATTGTTGATGCTTCTGGTAAAACGATTGTTAATAATTCAGACAATAGTGAAACTAAAGTTATGAGTAGTAAGGTAGCTAAATCGATGACAAGTATGATGATGGGTGTCTTTGAAACTGGAGGAACTGGCGAACTTGCTGTCCCAGCTGGATATACAGTTGCTGGTAAAACGGGAAGTACAGAGGCTAAAAAAGGTTCTACAGATGGGACGAAAGATCAGTGGGTTATTGGATATACACCAGACATTACTGTCGCAACATGGGTTGGTTTTGATCAAACTGATGATACTCATTACCTAAGAAATTCAAGTGGGGATATCGTTGATTCCTTATTTAAAAGCGAAATGTCAGGTATATTACCTAATACTGCTCAGACAAGCTTCTCAACGAAATCTGCTACTACTTTAGCAAATAATACCGGTTCAAATGATAGTGGAGATGGTATTTTAGAATCAGTAGAAAAGCAAACAGATGAAATAAAAAATAAATTATCTGATTCTGCTAAAAAAGCCCAAAAATGGCTCAGTGATAGTATTAATGGGATGTTTGGAAATTAGAACAAATCAATGCAAATTATGGATAAAAATGATACACTAATTAAGTTAATATAAATTATTATTGGAGGAATCAGAAATGGTTGTTAATATTTATGATACAGCGAACCAAATGAGTCAAGATCTTAGTCAAACGGAAGAATATAAGGCTTTGAAATCAGCTTATACAAAAATGCAAGAAGATGAAATTGCATATAAATTATTTAAAGAATTTCAAACAATTCAAATGTCTTTGCAACAAAAACAAATGAATGGTGAAGAAATGACAGACGAAGAACTTGAAAATGCTCATAATCTTTCAGAAAAAATCGGTGATTTTGATACAATCAAAGATTTAATGGTTAAAGAACAAGTTTTAAGTGAAATTATGAATGAAGTTAATTCAATTATCACAAAACCAATACAAGATTTATATCATAATTAATTCGAATAAAAATCCTGGAAGCAAAGCAATTATGTTTTGTACCAGGTTTTTTTTTATAAAGGAGTGGGAAGATGAAATTTATTCATGCAGCTGATTTACATTTAGATAGTCCTTTTGGAGGATTAAAAAATGTACCAAGTCAGTTAATGGATTCGATTTATCAGTCAACATTTAAAGCTTTGAGTAATCTCGTAGATACGGCTATTGAAGAATCAGTAGACTTTGTTTGTTTAGTTGGGGATTTATATGATTCATCTGAGATGAGTATTATGGCACAAACAACGTTAATTAGTCAGTGTGAACGACTGCAAAAGGCCGGAATAAATGTTTATTTGAGTTTTGGTAACCATGATTTTTCTGATAATGCTCAAGATCATTTAACTTTTCCATCAAATGTAACTTTATTTACAAGTGAAGTTGAAACAGTGACGCACATTTTAAAAAATGGCGATGAAGTTCGATTAACTGGGTTTAGTTATGCACATAGATGGGAACCATCAAAAATCGTTGATTATCCTGTTCGTGGTGATGAGAAATGGCATATTGGGCTTATCCATGGGGCAAATGAGGGTATAAATTCAATATCAGATGAAAGTTATGCACCATTTACTGTTAAAGAATTATTACAGAAAAATTATGATTATTGGGGATTGGGTCATATTCATGTAAGACAGATTTTGAATGAACAACCCCCAGTTATCTATCCTGGAAATACACAAGGTCGGCACCGTAAAGAATCAGGCGATAAAGGGTTTTATCTAGTGAATAGTGATGGAAATAAGTTGGTTCCCAAATTTATAACGTCATCTACAATTGATTGGGAAACAGTTAATATTTCAATGGCAAAAATTGATTCACTATCAGATGCTATTGATAAGATTGACGCTGAATGCCAACTTTTTTCTAAAGATAAATCATATTTAATAGTGATACAAATCACAGATTTAGATAATTTTAGTGATAGCCTAGTAAATCGCATTCAAAATGGTGATTTATTAACTGCTTGGATTCAAAAACATATGCCAGATAATTACTATTGGATTGTTAAAATTAAAACGGTGATTAATAAAAAGGTAGCTTTTGAATCAATTGATCAACAATACTGGGAAGAAAGCGCAAAACGTGTTTTTACTGATGATGGAATGACTGAACTCGCTGATAAATTATTACAAATTCCGGAACTTAATACGTACTTATTAGAAACGGGACATTTAGTAGAATTACAAGAAAATTCAAAAACATTGCTTCATGAAAATCAAGCGATAGAGGGTCATATAGATGAAAATAACTAAAGTTAAAATTTACGGATTTGGGAAGTGGCATGATAAAACGTTTGATTTTAATCAAACGAATCAGGTTATTTTTGGTCTGAATGAAGCAGGTAAATCGACGTTAACAGCATTCGTATTGAGTATGTTATTTGGATTTGCAAATGCGAAAAAGAAGTACCAACAATATCTGCCTAAAGACTCATCCACATATGGTGGAGAGTTGGAATTATTAATTGGTAACGATGCTTATCGACTAACTCGTACACAAGGTAAATCTGGTGGCAAGGTATCTATTGTTAAAAGTGATGATGGGATGAAAGTAGCTAGTAGTAAGCTGCATGAATGGCTAAATCCAGTCGATGAAAATTTATACAATCAAGTATTTTCATTTAATCAGCAGGCGTTAAACCAAGTATTTAATTTAACGAATGAAGATTTAAATGAGTATCTAACGACGATGGGAGCAGTTGGTAGTCAAGAATGGTTAGAATTAACTAAAAAAATTCAAAAAGATGCCGATCACGTCTATAAGCCAGCAGGTCGTGTAACTGAGTTAAATAAGGAAATTGCGTTATACAATGATTTAGTTAATAAAATAAATATTGCCAAACAGAAATTTCCGGAATATGTTGAGACACAAAAAAAGTTAGATCAAAATAGGGAACAAATTAAAGGGCTACAAACAACACAATATAATCTAACCAAAGATTACCAACGCTACGAACAATTAAAGCAAAATTGGTCAATATATGAACAATCTAATGAGTTGACGGATAAGCTAAAACAAACTGATGAAGATGCTATGATTTCTGTTGATAATTATCAAAAAATACAAAATTTACTAGAGAAACAAAAGATAAATAATGAAAGGTTAAAATCGATTAATCAGAGTGTAGTTGATGAAAAAGAAAATTTAGCAGCATTAAATTTAATAAATTTTTATGAAAACAATAAAGTTGATTTTGATATATTATTTGAACAATTAGCTGATAATCAACAATATTTAGATAAAGTTGTATTAGAACAGACGAGTTTAAACCAACTATTAACAGAACAAGAACGGTTAATGATGCAATATCAAAATATCAACGGAAAAGTTCCAATAGCGTTTGATCCTGATGATTTTAAAAATATTGTCACATTAATTAAATCTGAAGAGAGCAATAAACGAATACTTCAAGAAATTGAACAAAAGCAATTGACGAAAAAACAAGATATTTTAGATTTAAATCAATCAATTGATCAAAAAAATCAAGTACAAAAAAGTAAATGGTCTACACAACAAAGTATCTTAGTAGGGGTAAGTGTTATACTATTTGTACTAAGTATGATCTTACCAATGCCGTTTAAAATAATGGGATTGATACTAGATATTATGATAGTTGTATATACCATAATTGTATTTAAGCAGTCTAATTCTAAGGATAAATCAAGTAGTGATGCTCTGATGCAAATACAAAATAAAAGACAAATGATTACTGCAGAAATTGATGAAAATCAATTGAAGATAGGTGAACTGGACGAACAATTGAGACAAACTGATACTGAATTAACGGATTATCAAATTCAATACGTTTTAGATGATTTTCCAAAGAATCAGTGGTTCTCAATTCAAAATGACTTAAGTCGAATACAGTCTATAACAGATCAAATTAGTCAAAAATCAGCAGAAATTAAAACGTTAACTGACAAGATAAAAAATTATTTGAATCAGACAGATTTTGCTGATAGTTTTCTAGCACTAAATAAAAGTGATATGGCAGATAGTTTAGCTAGAATTAGAGGCTTTAATGATAAATTACAACCTTTAATTGCTGAATCACAATCAATAAAAAATAAAATGGGCTATTTAAATGAACAACAAAAGCATGAAGATAATGTGACTGCTGATATTTCTAATCAAATTAATGAAATATTAACGCAATATCATTTAACGTCAATTGAGCAATTTGAAAAAAATTACGATTTACAAAAGCAATTTGTTCAAGACAAATCTAAATTGGATACAATTAATGAGCAGCTTCCTGTGGAGGTTAGAAAAAATCTTGCTAGATTTGAAACGAAAGAAAGTTTAGATGAACAATTAGATGAGCTTACAGAACAATTGAAACAATTGCAAAATAGTATAATGAACATTAATCAGGAGATTATTGATCAACAGACGTTATTACGGACTTTGAAGGCAGAAGGGAATTATACAGAACTTCGACAAGAGTTGGCTGAAAAAGTTACAATTTTAAGTGAATTAGCTGATAAATGGTTAACTCAAAAGTTAACTATTAATTGGATTAACGAGGCATTAAAAGACTCTTCTGGGGTTAGAATGCCACAAATGTTGCAATTAGCAAATCATTATTTTGAACTATTAACATTAGGCCATTTTACACAAATAAATAATATATCAGGATTATTAACCGTCGTTTCTTCTGATATGGTATCATTTGAAGTGGGAGAATTGTCACAAGGAACAGCAGAGCAGCTATATATCGCACTTAGATTTGCTTTAATCATGACAATTAATAAATCAATCGAATTACCATTAATTATTGATGATGGGTTTGTTAATTTTGATAAAAACAGAAAAAATGCCGTTTTAAAACTAATACGAGAAATAAGTAAAAAAGTTCAAATTATTTATTTAACGGCAGATGATTCAGGATTAACTGGATTTGATAACGATAAAATAATTAAGTTATAGGAGGATGGACATGGCACAAGAGAAAAAAATATTTGAATATAAAGTTGACGAAAACGTAGCATTATTTGTTTTAATTAAGAGTGCAGAAGTTAGAAATACAAAGAATAATAAGCAATTTATTGCATTTAATTTTGAAGATAGTTCAGGCCAAATTAGCGCTAAGCTTTGGGATGCAACGCCAGAGGCAATTGAACAATTTCAAACGGGTAAAGTTGCCTTTATAAAAGGAAAACGTGAAGTTTACCAAAATAATCCACAGATGAAAATCTATCATATTAGATTGACTGAAGAGGGTGAACCTAATGATCCGAGTCAATTTGTCGTTAGTGCACCAATGAAAAAAGATGAGATGGAAGAAGAATTTAATAAAGCTATTTTTGAAATTACAAACCCAAATTGGAATCGAATTGTAAGATATCTCATTGCCGAAAAACATGATGATTTTTTCAGTTATCCCGCTGCAAAGAAAAATCATCACGCATTTTCTGGTGGGTTAGCCTACCATACACTTTCAATGTTGCGATTAGCTAAATCAATTGTTGCCGAATATGGTGATGTGATTAATGCACCATTACTTTACGCAGGTGTGATTTTACATGATTTAGGAAAAACAATCGAATTATCAGGTTCTGTGGCAACAACTTATACATTAGCTGGAAATTTAATTGGGCATATTGTATTAATTGATGAAGAAATTGTTAAAGCAGCAGGTGAATTAAAAATTGATCTTCAGACAGAAGACATGATTTTATTACGTCACGTTGTTCTTGCGCATCATGGGTTACTAGAGTATGGTTCACCAGTGCAACCTCATTTAATTGAAGCAGATGTTTTACATCAAATTGATAATATTGATGCATCAATTCAAATGTTGAAAGGGTCATTGGCTCATACAGAAGAGGGCGAATTTTCTGAACGTATATTTGGTATGGATGGTCGAAATTTCTATAAACCACATGCTGACAGTAATGTAACAAATAATTAAATTGAAAAATATCTCAATGGATAAATTCCATTGAGATATTTTTTTCGAAAAAAAAACACCAGATATAATCTGATGTTTTGATGTATTTATTTTGAAGATGAAGAAGATGATGATAAGTAGCTTGAAAGAACATCTTTCAAGTCATCATCTTTGATTGATACGTTACCTTTTTTAAGAACTTTACCAACAATTTTTTGTAATTTAGTTGAGTCAGCCATAGTTTCAGTAACAATTTGTTCTTTTAAGTCAGAAATGTGATCGGCTTTTTTACCTTTACCAGCATTTTTAACACTCAAGATTACATCATAACCTGCTGTTGTTTTAACAGGTGTAGTTGTATATTTACCTTGTTTTAAATCAAATGCAGCTTTTTTAAATTCTGCTGTTAGTGTTGTATCTGTATTGTTAAATGCAGCTAAAGTACCACCAGTACTTGCAGAAGTTGTATCTGTTGATTTTGATTTAGCTAATGCAGTAAATTTGTCAGTTAACTTTTTAGCAGTCTTTTGTTCATCAAGTTGTTTGATGATTTTTTCTGCATCTGATTTTGAAGCAACTTGAATACGTTGAACTGTAATAGTTGGTTGGTATTCTTCCCATTGCTTATCTACAGCTGTAGAACTTAAATCACTGTAATGTTTAACAGCAGCTTTTAAAAGTAAGTTAGAACGTAATTCTGCTTTAAAACTAGTCTTTGTCATACTGTTTTGTGATAAGACAGATGAGAAACTTGAACCATATTTAGCTTTATAAGTATCGTATTGTTTTGTGACTTCTTTATCAGAAACATCATCACCATATTGTTTTTCCAATACTTTGTTCAAAATCATTTGTTGTAAAATTGATGTACCACTTGAAGTTTTCTTCAAACTATCGTAGTAAGCACTTTCTGTAACCTTACCACCTGAAGTAGTTGCAACTGTTGAGCTCCCACAACCCGCTAATGTAAATGTTAATAGTACGCCGGCTAAAGCAACAAGCCATTTTTTCATAACCTAACACATCCTATTTCTTAAATTTTTTGTCTTCTCAATGAAAGACTAATACGTTTAATATAACATAATTATCATATAATGAAAGTAAATGACCGAAAATTCACAAAAAAATCAAACTTTTAAAAGCCTAATTCATTGATACTTTTCTAATTTTTTATTAATTTTATTGATATTTGGCTCGATCTCATAAGTAAACTTTTCTATACGATTGCTAATGGAATCGACGATGGGTAATGTTTCTTCGATAATCGTATTCAGATGATCTGTAGCATACTGCAATTTTTTTGATGAATTAGTTACGCGATTGATATCATTTTGATAGTCAGAAAAATCTGCTTTTAACTGAACTTTTTTATCTGCAACAAAAGTAATAAGTTCATCTCTATGGTTATAGGCATAGTATGCTGACCCACCAATAATTGATAACAAACTAATTCGTTTAAGTGTTTTTGACATTATTTTTCTCCAATCTTATTCTTGATTGACATCATAATTGATTCAAGTTGCTCGGATGTGTACTTCTTGGAATTATCCTTGAATGACATTTTAAAAGTATCTTTTGTTGAGTATCTAGGAATTAAATGAAAATGTGAGTGAAAAACAGATTGGTAAGCTAGTTCACCGTTATTATTGACGATATTCATCCCTTGAATATCTGGATTGCTTACTTTAATTGCGGAAGCAATCATTGGAATTTTAGAAAAAACTTTACTAGCGAGTGCTTGGTCATATTCAAAAATATTAGCAACATGTTTTTTTGGAATAACAAGTGTATGGCCTGGGGTTGTTTGTGAGATATCAAGAAATGCTTTAATGTCTTCATCTTCGTATACGGTGAAACTAGGAATATCATTGGCAATTATTTTACAAAAAATACAGTCAGTCATATGTTTGCCTTCTTTCAAAGTTAGTTAATACTTTTATTATACATCATGAATGATAATTCACCATAATATGATATAATTAAAGGCATAAATAAATTGTAAATGGGGAATTAGAAAATGACATTAGAAGTTAAAAATTTAGTGGGTGGTTACTCTCAAATACCAGTTTTAAAAGATATTTCTTTTGAAGTTAAACCTGGAAATGTCGTTGGCTTAATTGGTTTAAATGGTGCAGGTAAATCGACTACAATCAATCATATAATTGGGTTATTAACCCCGCAAAAAGGAACTATTAAATTAAATGGCGTAACCTTAAGGGAAGATAGCCAGGCTTATAAATCACATTTAGCATATATTCCTGAAACGCCTATTCTTTATGAAGAATTAACATTAAAAGAACACATTGAACTCTCAATGATGGCTTATGGATTGAATGAAACTAAGGCATGGAAAAAAGCTAATGAATTACTTAAAATATTTAGACTTGATAACAAGTTAGAATGGTTTCCCGCTAACTTTTCAAAAGGGATGAAACAAAAAGTTATGATTGTCTGTGCTTTTTTAACAGAATCTGATTTTTATGTTATTGATGAGCCATTTCTCGGGCTAGACCCCTTAGCAATTAACGATTTATTAGAGTTAATTGTTGCTGAAAAGAAGCGTGGCGCAAGTGTCTTAATGTCAACTCACGTTTTAGCCACAGCTGAAAAGTATTGCGATTGGTTCATTTTACTGAATAAAGGTGAAATTAAAACACAAGGAACAATGGTTGAATTAAGACAAGCCTATAAGAATCCAGATGCTTCCTTAGATGAAATTTATCTTGGTTTAACTAAGGAAGAGGTAACAAAATGAAAGACTTATGGACAACACGTTTAAAAAGTCATCAGTTATTATTATTAAAATATTTACGATATGTTTTGAATGATCATTTTGTTGTTGCAATTATGTTTTTTGTTGGTGGACTTGGTTTGGCTTATTCAAATGGGCTAAAGGTGATGCCTGTTAATTTAGTTTGGTATCGGCCTGCATTAGTGATTGGATTACTGGTGATTTTACAAATCGGCCGTTTAAGTACGTTATTAAAAGAAGCGGATATTGTTTTTCTTTTACCACAGGAACATGCATTAATTAGTTATTTAAAAAAGGCAAAACGCTATTCAACAGTTATGGCCAGCTTAATGCAAGTTGGATTTATTGTGTTACTTATCCCAGTTATGATGATTGGAATGAAAATCTCAGTAATCAATATTATTTTCTTGATTTTAACGCAACTATGCTTGAAAAATAATTGGTTAGTCATTTCATTACTTGAAAAATATCAAAATAACCGGTTTAGTTGGGGAAGTATCAAATTAGTTAATATTTTATTGCCTATTTTGATTTATATCCTTGGATTATATGGTACGTTTATTCTGAGTTTTATCGTTGCTATTTTAAGTAGCTTTGTTTTAAATCAGCTAGCTGCAAAAGGATTTAAGGAAATCTTTGATTGGAAAAAAGCAATCAGTTTTGAAGAAAATAGAATGTTAGGGATTTACCGTTTCTTTAATTTATTTACTGATGTACCAATGGTTAGAGGGAATGTTAAGAGAAGAGTGTACCTTGATTTCATTTTAAATCATATTAAAAAAGATGACGCAAATGTTTATACATTTTTATATGCAAGGGGATTTATTCGCGGAACTGAATTTAGTGGCTTATTTATTAGATTAACTCTAATTGGAGCGCTAATTATTGCATTTATTTCAAATGGTTGGCTAGCACTCGCATTTTTAATCTTATTTATTTATCTGATTGGTTTTCAATTGTTACCTTTTGCAAAACATTACGATAATATTATTTTTACTAGACTATATCCAAAAGGAAAAGAGTATCAAATTAAGAATTTCAAAAAGTTTACATTAACAATTATAAGTGTAAGTGCAGTACTTTTTAATATCGCAATCTATATTGGTACAGGACAATTTTTAATGATGGGTTATGGTGTTTTGGTGAGTTTAGTGGAAATAATGCTGTTTACTAATGTTTACTTAGTTACCAGAGTTAAAAAAATCCTTGACGTATAATAGGGATGTTTGTAAGATGAAACTATAGCATCAGAGCTTAGTCGGGAAAAAGAGGTAATAATAGTATGGATTTTAATTTAGATCCCGGTTGGCAATTGTTACCAATTGGTGGAGATACAGGCACTGCATACATGGGTACACGTGCACAAGAAAAGGTGTTTTTGAAACAAAATATGTCACCTTTTTTAGCTGCGCTCTCAGTTGCTGGTATTACACCAAAATTAATTTGGACTAAGCGAATCTCAAGTGGGGATACAATAACTGCACAAGAGTGGCTAAATGGACGAAACCTTCATTCTGATGAAATGGATCAAAAAATGGTTCCTGAATTATTATCTAAAATTCATCGCTCAAAGCAATTAAAAAATATGTTGAGACAGGTTGGTGGAGAAGTTATCACACCTAGTGGCTTATTAGCTAATTATTTTGACGATTTGAGTGATGATTTAAAGCAGCACCCCTTGCTATCAAAAATGTTTCAGCAATTAAATGAACATCAACCTGAACTATCAACGGATAAGTATACAGTTTGTCATGGTGATTTGAATCATCGAAATTGGTTACAGTCTGATACTAATCAATTATATTTAGTTGATTGGGAGTCAGCAAAAATTGCTGATCCTGCTATGGATTTGAGCTTAGTTATGTCTGAATACATTCCAGATACACAATGGAGTAGTTGGCTGAGTGGTTATCATGAGTCATTGGAGAATAACGATTTATTAAACAGAATAAACTGGTACATTATAATAGCAAAATTACAACGAATAAAAAAAGCACATCAATTAAGTCGATTTCATGAAATGAATCAGGCAATAATAGAATTACAAAAATATAATATAAAAATGGATTAAAAAGTAAGTGGGGCTAAAACGATTAATACGTTCTAGCCCCACTTACTTTATCAAATGAAATGAGGATATATAAGTTGAGATTAAGAAATAAAGCATGGGCTGAACCGTTAATTGCAGAACATCCGGAACTACTTGTAACATCACCTAATCAGTTTAAGGGTAAATGGCAATCAAGATTTGAGAAAAAACAACCACTTTTTATTGAAATAGGTATGGGTAAGGGTGGATTTATTATGGGAATGGCTAGAAAATTTCCGGAATATAATTTTATCGGAATTGAATTGCAAACGACAATTGCAGCAATTACGTTGAAGAAACAAGTTGAAGCACAAATTCCAAATTTACAATTAATTTTAGGTAACGGTGATTCGGTAACTGAATTTTTTGATGATAATGAAGTTGATGGCATTTATTTGAATTTTTCAGATCCTTGGCCTAAAACAAGACAAGCCAAACGTCGACTTACTCATGGCAGTTTCTTAAAAGGCTATGAAAAAGTTATGAAAAATGATGGTCATCTTGAATTTAAGACAGATAATCGTGGCTTGTTTGAATACTCATTAGTTAGTTTAAATGAGTATGGAATGGGTTATGATCAAGTTTGGCTTGATTTACATGCAAGCGTTGAAGCTGAAGATAATGTCATGACTGAATATGAAGAAAAATTTAGTAAAAAGGGACAGCCTATCTATAAGTTAGAAGCACATTTTAATACGTCTAAAAATCTGGAATAAAAATTCCAGATTTTTTTTGTAAAAACGCCGTTACATAGTAACTAAGCTACATTCATGGATTCTTTTATGGTACTATTATATAATATAAAGTAAGAAATATTAAGCTAAGTGAGTAGACAAAATTGGGACTAATTCGTCCAATAAAATGAAAAGGGGCTCTCTAATATGAATGATAAAACGTTTAATTTAGTTAAAACAATGACTGAACTTCAGGCAACAAGTGGATTTGAAAATAACGTACGTGATGTAATGCGCGAAAAAATGACACCAAATGTTGATGAGGTTGTTCAGGATGGTTTGGGTGGGATTTTTGGTATCCGTAAAAATGCAGATATAAATGCACCTAAAATTATGACCGCTGCTCATATGGACGAAGTTGGATTCATGCTTGCCGCAATTAATGACAATGGGTTATTTTCAGTTCGCCCACTTGGTGGATGGAATCCATTTGTTGTTTCTTCACAACGATTCACACTAACAACACGATCAGGTCAAACGTACCCAATAATTTCTTCTTCAGTATCACCTCATTTATTGCGTGGTGATAATCATCAAAATGCAACACCACAAATTAATGATATTTTATTTGATGGTGGATTTGAATCTGCAAGTGAAGCAAAAGAGTTTGGTATTGCACCAGGAGATTATATTGTTCCGGATGTTGAAACAATTAAAACAGCTAATGGTAAAAATATTATTAGTAAGGCATGGGATAACCGTTACGGTTGTACTGCAGTACTGGAAACACTTGAAAAATTAAAAGACGTAACATTACCAAATACTTTATTCGCTGGTGCTAATGTTCAAGAAGAAGTTGGACTACGAGGCACGCCAGGTGCAGTAAATATGCTGAAACCTGATTTATTTTTTGCTGTCGACTGTTCAGCAGCAAATGATATTGAAACAACAAAGGGAACATTTGGACATCTTGGTGAAGGAACGTTGATCAGAATTTATGATCCAAGATTAGTAACGCTTCCTAGATTAAAAGAATTTTTATTGGATACTGCTTCGGATAACAATATTCCTTATCAGTACTTTGTTTCTCAAGGTGGTACTGATGCTGGCGCAGCTCAAACAGCAAATAATGGTATTCCAAGTTCTGTTATTGGCGTTTGTGCACGTTATATTCATACGCATCAAACAATGTTCTCAATCAGAGACTATGAAGCAGCAAAAGAATTACTTGAAAAAACAATTTTAGGATTGGACCGTTCAACTGTCGATACAATCATTAAGGGGTAGTTAGATTGGAAAAATTAAAAGTTTTAGAAAAAGATAAATTAAATGAATTATTATTGAATGGTAAATCATTGTTTTATTTTACGGCAGGTTGGTGTCCAGACTGTAACTTTATTGAACCATTAATGCCTGAAATTGAAGCAGAGTATTCCGATTTTAAATTCTATAAAGTAGATCGCGATGAACAAATTGAACTTTGCCAAGATTGGGGTATTTTTGGTATTCCGAGTTTTGTTGCATACAATAACGGTGTTGAGCTTGATCGTTATGTGAATAAAGAGCGTAAAACGAAAGAACAAATCGAATCATTTATGAACAAATTAGACTAAACCATTGGGGTGATAGTGATGTTTGAACAAGTTTATAAAAGAGTAATGGTCGGGATAGATGGAAGTGTGCAATCTGAACGTGCATTTAATCAGGCAGTTGAGAGTACTTTAAAAAACGAGGCTAGTTTAATAGTTGTACATGTTGTTGAGCGAAGTGTTGACAATACATTTTCTGAAGATGAAGATGACGTTACAACTGAAGTTAAGCGATTAAATGATACCTTAGCCGACTACAAACAAATTGCGATAGATAAGGGCGTTATTGATGTTGAAACTATTTTAGTATATGGATCTTCTAAAGTTTTATTAAGTCGTGAAATACCAGAAGAAAAACATATTGATTTAATTATGGTTGGGCAAACAGGGGCTAACGTTGTTGAAAGATTTGTGAATGGATCAACAACAGATGCAATTCTAAGAAATGCGCCATGTGACGTCTTAGTCATTAGTGATAATAAGAAGGGAACTCATAAATAAATATGTTAATAGCAAGTTATAATTTAAAGAACGTTGGCGATACATTAATGGTTGTTTTACGTGAAGAGGTAGAAAACCAAAAGTCAGAATTAAAAAATAATGTCGTTCGTATTTTCAATGAAAAATCGAATGAAACGTTGGGATTTAATTTTCTAGAAATCTCTAAAGAATCACTTGATTTAGTAGGTAACGGACAAATCTTTTTAGATGAAAAACAAGTAGAAAAATTAAATCAACTTATCGTTGCTGCTGGATTTAAGGATGTACTTGTTGTCGATGACGATCCTAAATTTGTTGTGGGATATGTAGCTGAATGTAATGAACATCCTGATTCTGATCATTTGCATATCACAAAAATTGAAGTCAATAATGGTGAGACACTAGATATCGTTTGTGGTGCACCTAATATTGAACAAGGTCAGCTTGTTGTTGTTGCTAAAGTTGGCGCAATGATGCCAACTGGGGCTATTATTTGGCCGGGTAAATTACGTGGTATTGATAGTTATGGCATGGTTTGTTCAGCTCAAGAGTTGGCTATTCCTAATGCTCCAACTGTCCATGGTATTTTAGTTTTAGATGAAAAGATGAATCATGTTGGTGATGCATTCGATTTTGAGAAGGCAGCCAAATTATTTGCATAATATAGATTTATAAAAACTAATTGCGGTTATTGCAATTAGTTTTTTACATAGTTAGGATGAAATTAATGGAGCGTTACGATGGACCTGCATTTTATAAGAAAACGTTAAAAAAAGATGTAAATAAACCACATCACAATGAGAAATTTGCGCGCAAAGAGACAAAGATAGATAGTCAAAGTGAAAAAGCACAAATTAATCGCTATTCTCGAGGTTTCAAACCAAAACAAATCCCCACATTTTTTACAAATAAAAAGCAAAATAAAAACGTAAGGTATCGGAAAATTTTAGTTCAATTAACTAAAGCAAAGGATACTTATTTACTGTTTGATGATTTTGCTGAAGAGGAAAATCAAGTATCTAATAATGATGAAAATACGTTATATTCTGTGGATAGTGTAGCTAAAAAAATAGTACCAGAAGTAGATTCAGTAATCGAAGATAATAAACAAGAAGATACTTTATTACAAAATACAAATTTAGAGCCTGATGTGTTTGATGAAAAAAATGAACAGATAAAAAAAGCAAATATAAATGTAGTTGCTAATAACAAGCACGCTTTAGCTCGAGGATTATTTGAAATATCAGTTTCTGAGAATGAGGCTCAAAATGAATTAGCCGTTTTTAAAAATAAACCTGAAGTTTTGTCACGTGAAGAACTTGCATTTGTAAGTACCAATCACCAAACTAATGAAGAAGTACAAGAAGTACAAGAAGTACAAGAAGTACAAGAAGTACAAGAAGTACAAGAAGTACAAGAAGTACAAGAAGTACAAGAAGC
>NZ_JBXAYF010000001.1:300000-394577 GCF_056782175.1 Dellaglioa sp. CoH-56-MRSF-10 | reverse complement strand
TGTTCAGTTTTCAAAGATCTACTTGGTTGCTTTTGACAACTTTTATATCATATCAAGGATTTCGTTAATTGTCAAGAACTTTTTTAATTAATTAACTGGTCACATTTGAATTAGTTGTTTACTACTGAAGCAACGTTTATTACTTTACCAAGAATAATCACCTTCGTCAAGCCTTTATTTAAATTAAATCTAAATCAATGAATGTAAACGTGTACATCGTGTTTTATTATTACTTTTACTGCTGAAATAAAAGTAAAAAAAGAGTATTGTCACATAGCGACAATACTCTCATATAATATTATTCATCAAAAATAATCCTATAAAATAATTTAAAAATATTTATTGATTATCATCTGGTCTCATAGTTGGAAATAATAACACATCTCTGATAGATTGTGCATCAGTCATTAACATAACCAACCTATCTATTCCAATTCCTAAACCACCTGTTGGTGGCATACCATATTCGAGTGCTTCAATGAAATCTTCATCGATTCCTTCCGCTTCATCGTTACCATCTTCACGTTCTTCAACTTGGGACTCAAATCGCTCTCTTTGATCAATGGGGTCATTTAACTCAGTAAATGCATTAGCATATTCTGTACCTAAAATATACATTTCAAAACGATCCGTAAATCTTGGATCATCTTCATTTTTCTTTGCTAAAGGCGAAATTTCTAAAGGATGTCCATAAACAAAAGTAGGATCAACAATTGTATCTTCAACAAATTTTTCGAAAAATTCATTAATGATATGGCCAACTTTCCAATATGTTTCATATTTAACATGATGTTCATCTGCCAATTTTTGTGCTTCTTCAACTGACATTTCTTTCCAAAAATCCACTCCAGTTACGGACTTAATAGCATCTACCATATGAACTCTTGCAAATTTTTTATTAAAATCTACTTTTTTTCCATCATATTCAATAATTCCGTCATTTGAAATTACATCTGCGACTGCTTTAAAAATGCCTTCAGTTTCATCCATTACATCATGGAAGTCATAGTATGCAACGTACGTTTCAAGCATTGTAAACTCAGGATTATGTTTTGTATCAATTCCTTCATTACGGAACACTCGACCAATTTCGTATACTTTTTCCATTCCACCAACGATAAGTCGTTTTAAATGTAATTCTAGTGCAATTCTCAAGTATAGTTCAATATCTAACGCATTATGATGTGTTGTAAATGGTTTAGCTGATGCTCCACCTGCTTGGTTATGCAGTACTGGCGTTTCAACCTCAATATATCCATTACCATCTAAATAACGTCTTACAGCTGAAATAATTTGACTACGTTTCATAAATCGATCAAAGCTTTCACGATTTGTGATTAAATCAAGATATCTTTGTCTATAGATTTGTTCTACATTTTGCAAACCATGAAATTTATCTGGTAATGGTCGTAATGCTTTTGATAGGAAAGTAACTTCTGTTGGGCGAATCGTTAATTCACCCATATCTGTTTTCATAACATCACCTGTTATACCAACAAAATCACCAATATCTGAACGTTTAAAGATATGATATGTATCTTCACCTACAACATCTTTACGGACATATAATTGTAAACGTCCATCTTTATCCTGAATATCAGCGAAACTCACTTTACCTTTACCACGTTTAGACATTAATCTACCTGCGATAGTAGCTTGGATATCCATACCATCAAGTTCTTCTTTAGTTAATGCATCATACTTATCATGTAATGCTTTAGTCATGTCTTTACGTTCAAAGCGGTGTCCAAATGGATCGACCCCTGCTTCGCGAAGTTCAACAACTTTTTCACGACGTACCTTTAATTGATCATTCATACTTTGTTCTTGCTTTACCATATTATATCCCTCACTTAATTACATATTTCACTTACTATCATGCCAATTAACCCAATAAAATGCAACTAATTCTATGCTTCTTTTTGCATTAATTTGAATTCACGTTCTTTTGTATCTTCTAAAAATTTATCAAATATCGTTATCATAGTAGCTTCTGAATTTGCTTCATTCAATGCTGCTTTAGCACGAGCTGAACGCGAAATACCTTTTAAGTAGTATGCTGCTTGACTTCTGAATTCTTTAGGTCCAATAACCTCACCCTTTATCTGGCAAAGTGCGTGCAAGTGTTCTTTAGCAACTAAAATTTTATCAGATGCTGAAGGTTCAGCAATGAGTTCACCTGTTTCAAGGTACGTTGCTGTCTGCCTAATCATCCACGGATTTCCTAATGCAGCACGGCCTATCATAACAGCGTCGGCACCGACTTCATCTAACATCTTCTTTGCATCTTGTGGCGTTTTAATATCACCATTACCCATAAAAGGAATTGTTTTTAAATTACTTTTAACTTCATGTAAAATATTCCAATCTGCTTTACCATTATACAACTGGAAACGTGTTCTTCCGTGCATTGCAAGTGCAGCTGCACCACCTTGTTCAGCAGCTAAGGCATTTTCAACTGCTAAAATATGATCTTCGTCCCAGCCTGTTCTCATTTTAACTGTTACCGGAATTGACAGCTCATTAGTAACCGCATCAACCATTTCGTATACTTTATCTGGATCAAGCAACCAACGTGCGCCTGCGTCTGTTTTTGTTACTTTAGGTACAGGGCAACCCATATTAATATCGACTATGTCGGCTGACGTGTGTTCTTCAACAAACTTAGCAGCAGCAACCAATGTTTCCTTATCTCCGCCAAAAATTTGAACGCTAACTGGATGTTCTCTTGGATCTACAAACAACATGCTCAACGTTTTTTTATTTCTAAATTGGATTCCTTTATCAGAAATCATTTCACAAACTACTAATCCAGCACCAAAATCCTTACAAATCATTCTGAATGCCGCATTTGTTACACCTGCCATAGGTGCAACAACTACTTGATTAGGAATTAATATATCGCCAATTTTCCATTCCATTCTATTCACCTCATCGTTTTTTACACTTACTATTGTTTAGTATCATAACACAAATCATATATTGATAAAATTTATTTAGCTGAACCCTCTAATAATTTCATTAATTCATTTTCAGAATATTGATATCGATTTCCACAAAAACGACAAACAGCTTCGGCACCATGATCCAATTCGATCATTTCAGTGATATCGCTTTTTGGCAAACTAGCTAATGAACCGTAAAATTTATCTTTTGAACAATCACATTCGAACGCAACTGGCATTGTATCCAAGATATTAACATTTTCTTTACCAAACATCAGATATATAATATCTTCTGGCGTTTTACCATCTCTTAGCAATTCTGAAATCATAGGCATTTCTGCTAATTTTTTTTCTAAATTATCGATAACTTCATCAGTTGCGCCAGGCATTACTTGAATCATAAACCCACCGGCCACTTCGATTGTATTGTCCGTGTTCACAAATACAGATAATCCAACTGATGATGGAATCTGCTCTGATTTAGCTAAATAGTAAGTAAAGTCTTCGCCAAGTTCACCTGAAACCAATGGGACTTGTCCCGTAAACGGTTCCTTCATACCCATATCTTTTGTTACTGCCATTGATCCAGTTGTTCCAACGGCACCTTTAACATCAATTTTATTTTTTTCATTTAATGGTAAATGAACGTGGGGTTCACTCAGATATCCTTTAACTGTTCCATCAGCGTTACCATCAATTACGATAGCACCAACTGGCCCATCACCATTAATTTTAACGGTCATTTTTTCATCGGCTGACAATGTAGATGTACTTAGTAATAATGTTCCTATTAGGCTCCGCCCAAGTGCAGCTGATGCTGCGCTCCATGTGTCATGTCTCCTTTGTGCTTCAGCAACCGTATTTGTCGCAGTAACAGCATATACTCTTAATTTACCGTCAAAGGCCAAACTTTTTACAAGATAATCTTTCATTCGTTTTCTCCTTAAATAATTCATTTTAGACCAACAAGAACTCCGATAGATAATCCATCGGAGTTCTTAAGTAACGATTATTTATCGTCTTTATTCACTTTGGGGTAAAAAACAACCGTTTTAGATAAATCAACTTCATCTGTTTCTTCAGCTATTTTTTTTGCATCTTTACGTTCTAATTCTTTTTTTGTTGCTTCAAAAGAACCATCTTTTTCACTCGGAAATTCATTTGCATCGTCTTTTTCTGGCATTTTGCCATCTTCGAACAAGCTTAAAATTTCTTTTTCATCAAGTGTTTCAAATTCTAATAACTTATCAGCAATCAATTTATGCTGTTCTCTATGTGCTTCAATAATTTCTTTAGCAAGTTTCATACCTTCTTCAGATAGACGACGAACCTCAGAATCAATAATGTCAGCCGTATTGCTTGAGTAAGCAGCACTTGGTTGACCTGAACCACCAGCGAACATTTGGCTATTGCCTTCTAATTGAACAGGTCCGAGTTTTTCACTCATTCCATATTCAGTAACCATTGAGCGAGCCATTTGTGTTGCTTGTTGGAAATCGTTTGATGCGCCTGAAGATTGTTCATTGTAAACAATTTCTTCAGCTGCACGTCCACCCATTAATCCAGCAATTTGTTCACTCATATCTTTTTTAGACAATAACATTTGATCTTCTTTTGGTAACATGATTGCGTAACCGCCAGCACGACCTCGAGGGACAATTGTTACTTTGTGAACAACTCTAGCATCATTTAGGACTAATCCAACAATTGTATGTCCGGCTTCATGGAATGCAACTGTTTGACGTTCTTTTTCATTAATCGTACGATCACGTTTTGCTGGTCCCGCAATAACACGATCCTCAGCTTCATCCATATCGCTTGCATCAATTTTTGATTTATTACGACGAGCAGCTAATAATGCAGCTTCATTTAAAAGATTTTCTAAATCAGCACCAACAAATCCAGGTGTCTGCTTAGCAATAACTTTTAAATCAACATCAGATGCTAACGGTTTGTTTTTTGCATGAACATTAAGAATAGCCTCACGACCCTTAACATCTGGGCGACCTACTAAAACTTTACGATCAAAACGACCAGGACGTAAAAGTGCTGGATCCAGAACATCCGAACGGTTAGTAGCTGCAATTACAATCACACCTTCTGTACCCGTAAATCCATCCATTTCAACAAGTAATTGGTTCAATGTTTGTTCACGTTCATCATTACCGCCACCTGTACCAGAGCCACGACGACGTCCGACAGCATCAATTTCATCAATAAAGATAATTGATGGTGCAGTTTTCTTAGCATTTTCGAACAAATCACGTACACGACTTGCCCCAACACCGACAAACATTTCTACGAAATCAGAACCGGAAATTGAATAAAATGGTACTTCAGCTTCACCAGCTACTGCTTTTGCGAGTAAAGTTTTACCAGTACCAGGAGGTCCCTCTAGGAGAACACCTGATGGGATTCGAGCGCCTAAATCAGCAAATTTGCGTGGTGATTTTAAGAATTCAACAACTTCAACAAGTTCTTGCTTTTCTTCTTCTGCACCGGCAACATCAGCAAAACGAACTTTATTATCTTTTTTCTCGGAAGGTTTTGTTTTTGATTTACCAAAGTTCATCACCTTACCGCCACCACCGCCACCTTGTCCTGCTTGTCCCATCATAAGATAGAAAAAGCCGACCATTAATACAAGTGGAATAACCGTAATTGCTAATTGCAACCAGATACTATCTGATTGTTCTTCTTTTGTATCCATTTTTGTCTTTGTTGCTTCAGATGATTTCAAAATTTGTGCCATATTTGAATCATTTTGAATAACTGTTGACGTAAAGTTTTTAACTTTTGTTGTTTTCTTTGAAGCTGGAATTAATGAGAACCCAGTATCCTTGCTCTTTTCTGTTTGAGCTTTCTTATAAGTCCCTGTTATTTTGTAGACACCACCTGATGGTTGAATATCAAATGATTTCACTTGGTTTGATTGTAATTTTGAGACAAATTCACTTGATTGAATTTCTTGTGTTTCCGTTTTGCTGTTTCCATCAAAAAAGAAGTACATTACACCCATTATCCCAAGCATGATAACTATGTAAAATAAACTATTTTTAAAAAGTCCATTTTTAGGATTGTTTTTCATATCTACTCTCCTGCCCGTTTTTCTTTATTTTTATTTCAACTATCGTTTGAATAGGATACACTATATCACAATTGACATTCTTTGACCATTATTTTACTCTGTATAAATTTCAGGTTTCAAGACGCCAATATATGGTAAGTTCCTATATTTTTCAGCATAATCTAATCCATAACCAACTACAAATTCATTTGGAACTTCAAATCCTGCATAATCAACGTTAACAGTCACTTTACGACCTTCTGGTTTGTCCAACAACGAACAAACCTTAACAGATTTTACATTTCTATTGTTAAACAGATCGATTAAGTAAGCTAAAGTTTGTCCTGTATCCACGATATCTTCAACAATAATCACATCTCTGCCTTTAACATCAATATCTAAATCTTTGATAATCTTAATCTCACCAGTTGATACGGTACCATCCCCATAGCTCGAAACATTCATAAAATCAACTTCTGCATAATCTGCAACATTTTTAGCAATGTCAGCCATAAAAAGATAGGCGCCCTTTAATATACAAACAAGCAATGGATTTTTGCCTTGATAATCAGCGGTAATCTGTTTTCCTAATCGCCGAGTAACATCTTGAATTTCTTGCTCACTGTAAAGAACTTTTTTGATATCTTCATCCATACACTTTAGCCTCTTCCCTGACCTTGTTTTTTTAAAACGATTATGTCTTGTATTTTATCAGTTTCAACGGTGTCTGACAATTGAGATTTTTTATAATTTATTAACCAAATGATTCGCTTAGTATTAGTTTCTAATACCCAAGCCTGATTACGGTCATTACTACTTATTTTTTGATCAATAAATATTTTTTTTATTTTTTGTTTTGCACTATTTCCTATGTCGATATAATCGCCTGGCAACCGATGTCTCAAGCTAAGCCCCTCTTCAACAATAGAGTGATCAACCATCATATAATCTTTTATAGTTACTTCATCTAGATTAATCTCTTCAGCTTTAAATACGCCAATTTTTTCATTATTATTTAAATTAACCCATGAATTCATACCGAGTATTATTTTTTCAGAAGTACTTTCAATTATTTTCTCTTTTTGAATGAAATCCATGTACTCATATTTTTTAACAAATAATTGATCATCACCTAAATTAAGTTCACCCTGTGGTTTTTTTTCATTCAGCAGTAACTGGCTAATTTGCTGTATTTGGTCTTCTTTTAAGAAAACACCATGTTCTTCAGCGATTTTTTTCAATATCGGCTTTTGCCACCTTGTTTCCAACGTGGTCCACATTTTTATTTTAAATCCTGAAGCATATTTGATTTCTTTTATTTTTTCACTAATTGCTTCATCTGCTAAATCTAATAGGTTCGTTAACTGATCTGCATAACTTTGTGCATGCTTAATTACTTGTTTATTATTTTCAAGCATTTTCGGTATAATTTCTTTTCTAACTCGATTTCTAAAAAAATCACTTAATTGATTCGTTTCATCTTCAAAAAAAACAATGTTTTCATGCTTTGCGTACTGCCGAATAGCCTGTTTTGTGAACAAAAGTAACGGTCTAACTAACATCCCTGGTCCAAATGATCTAGTTTGACTGATACCCGTTAACTGTCTGATATCTCCGCCACGAATTCCTTTCATAACAAGTGTTTCGAGCTGGTCATCTGCTTGATGCGCTGTCATTAACGTTGCATAAGTTTCTGATACCATTATTTGCTCAAAAAAATCATATCTCATTTTGCGCGCTGCATTTTCAATACCATTTAATCCATGTTCATGTACTGGCCAAACTTTTTTATATAATTTAAATTGATGATCTAGACAATACTTTTCGATGAACTCAGTTTCAATACGGCTCTGCTCTCTTAATTGATGGTCAATGTAGGCAACGCCTATCTCAGGCCGGATTTCATCTGGTAATCGTTGCAACAAATCCATGAGGACCATTGAATCAACACCTGTTGAAACAGCAACCAGAATTTTTTCAGGACTACCAAGTAGCCGATATTGAGCCTCAAATCTTGTATTCAGCAAAACTTTTCTCCTTTTTTCATTAAAAAAAGAGTGGTTTAAAATTTTCATTTCAACCACTCATCTTTAAAATTCGTTATTAATTACGTCGGCCACCACGGCCACCGCGCTTACCTTCAGTACTTCTCTTTAATGAAACTAACCGATCTTCACTATCTTTCAAAAAGCCTGACAACAATGAATCGAAGTCATCTTTTTGAGGTTCAACTTTTTTAGTCTGATAGCGATTCTTACCACCATTTGATGGACGAGAACCAGTCGATGCGCGAGTATCTTTATTAAATGTTTTCTGTGGACGAGATTTTGTTTCTGTTACTTGAGGCTTATCAACAGCTTTTCGTATTGATAAACTTATCTTACCATCGTCGCCAATGGATAAAACTTTAACTGTGACTTCATCCCCAACAGTTAGTGCATCATGAATATCTTTGATGAATCCATCAGAAACTTCACTAATATGTACTAATCCTGTTTTTCTGTCACCCAAATCAATAAATGCACCGAAATTTGTAATTCCTGAAACTTTACCTGAAACTTTCTCTCCGACTTCAATAGACATAAAAAAGTTGTTCCTCCTTAGATATATATACCATACTAGTATACCACGCTATAAACCTTGATACAAAGTTAAATCACGGGTAATTCTATCCCTGATTGATTAGTTTTTTAAATTTGCTTTATCACTAGGAAAACTATAGACAGTTTCACCTTTTTTAGAGAAATAATATTTTTCACGAATTAATTTTAATAAATAATCGTTATCATTTAATTGTTTAATTTGAAATTTAAGATCTTTTTGATTTGCTTTAGCTTTTTTTAATTTCGTTTGTTCAACTGCTGTTTCTTGCTTATAATGTGCAACCTTAAGCTTGGTTGAAATTAACTGTACGCTAAAGAAAATGATTATAATTATTAAAACAGCTCCTAATCCAATCATACGGCGGCGGTGAATAGTTACCAATCGTTGATCTTTTTTTCTTTCTGTTTTATTAGCTTTCATAAAATCATTATCTAAAAATTTAATTTTCGATTTATTATCGGCCATCTTGTCTCCTAACCCAATAAAGGACTCCAATTAAAAATCGATAATTATCGACTTTCTTCTGTATAAACTTCAGAAACAACTTCATATAAATCAATTGATTCTGCTTTTTTCGTTGTTTCTTTAAGCGCCATAACTCGAACAGTCAGCGTTTTATTACCAAATTGGATTGTTAACTCATCCCCAACAACAACATCTGTTGAAGATTTTGCCATTTTATCATTAATCATAATTCGACCCTTATCTGCAATTTCTTTTGCAACTGTACGACGTTTAATAATACGTGACACTTTTAAAAATTTATCTAATCTCATTAGTTAATCCCCTTTATTTATCTTATAAATTTTTTTAAAATACGTTTTCCAAATGGAAAGCTTAGCCATTCTCGAATCGAAAATAATTCCCATTTAACTGCTAAACCACCAAATATTCCAGCACCAATAGATCCAGAAACGAGCGCTATAATGCCACTCAACAATCGCTTGTCATTCGTCCAATTAATTAACTGATTATCTAATAAATAAACCACAATTCCCATAATTACACAAATTAAAGTTAATTTCATCATAAATTTGGGATCAATTAGTAACTGTCTAATCTCACTGGGTGACATAACCCACATGGCAATTAATACAAGTAATAAACTTAAGATTGTCGCAATACTTGCTCCAACTGTTCCTAATATAGAAACTAGGTAAAAATTAATACTCATTTTAAGTAACAATCCGATAATCAAAGCAATGACTGACGTACGATACAATCCCAGACTCTGTAGGACGCTGTTGTATGTTCCAATAACTGCTGCTAAGAAAATACTAAACATATAAACCGATAATGTACCATTTTGAAGTTGATCCCCAAATAAAGATTGGTTAACAAGTGGCATAACAGCAATCAGTCCGATGGTTGCCGCCATCGATAACGCCACCGTTATGTGCACTAACATCCCAGCATATCGTTGAAAATCCTTTTTTCGGTTTTCACGACGGGCCGAAGCCAGAGATGGCAATAACATCGAAGAGAACCCAACAGAAATAACTAGTCCAAGTTGTACTAAAGGCTGTGCACGGTCATAGACTCCTTTTAACGATTTTGCAATATTATTTGAATAACCAAAGTGCACTAATCCGTTTTTCACTGTGAATGAATCAACTAATTGTAATAGCACCATCATTGCTGCAAATAGACAGATGATAAGACCCTCCGAAAATAATTTTTTAGAGGTTATCAGTAATCTTTGCCAGTTTGTTTGAAGCCTAGTCTTCCTAAATTCAACCCTGTAAAAGTGAATAAAAGAAACACTTGCGCCAATAGCACCAATAGTTGCCCCAAACATTGCCCATGCTCCCATCGAATATAATGACATATTATTTTCAACCGCAATGTATGCCGCTAAAATAATGAGTCCAACACGTAATAGTTGTTCAACAACTTGGGAGACAGCAGTTTTGTTCATTTCAAAAATACCTTGATAATAACCACGTCCCACTGCTAAAACAGGTAAAAATAAGAACATAAATGAAACACTTTTAATTAAGCCTGCTAACTGTCCATCACCCATAGCTGTCGCAATCCATGAAGCTCCTAATTGTAAGCCAGAAAAGATAACTAAACTAAATATACTTAAAACAATAAATATATCATGAGACAATTTTATTTTATCTTCTTTCGAAGGCTCTTCAGCAATTAACTTACTAATGTAGACGGGAAATCCAGTCAAAGCAAAAGTCATCCCTATCCCATAAATAGGATAAACTTGCTGATAAATATAGAAGCCCGTATCTCCGACTAAATTTTGGAATGGCACTCGGTAAATGGCACTCAAAATCTTGGCAATTAGTGAGGCAATCGATAGAATCATTGCACCACGCATTAAATGTCTAAGTTGCTTATTTCCCATATCATTTCGATTCCTTTTTTATTAGTTAGCTGCAGTCACTGACCCAACGGATTCGCTTAACGCTTGAATAAAGTTTTGTAATTCAATCAACCAGTCAGTCTCAGTCATCTTAGGTTGAATCACTAAAATCACACGCATTTGTTTGCCCTGAGTTTTTAATGACGCTTTTAATTTTGTTGCTGATAATGCCATGAAAATTGCTTCCGTACCCAGCAATGTCGTTCCTTTTTCTGAAACAGAAACAATTAACTGGTCTTTATCTTTTTTAATTTTATCAACTAATGCCTTATCGGCAAATAATTTAAGTAAGCCAATTTCCATTAAGTTATTCACTTCAGTTGGAAATTCGCCGAAACGATCAATTAAATCACCTTGTACTTCCAAATATTGATCATAATTATCAAGCTGTCGAATACGTTTATAAATTTCAATTTTTTGACGCTGATCATCAATGTAAGATGATGGTAAATAAGCTTCAATATTAATGTCAATTTCAGAATCTGATTTAGGCTCAGCTTTTTTACCTTGTTTTTTATTCACAGCTTCTGTCAACATCTGTGTATATAAATCATATCCAACAGAATCAATGAAACCATGTTGTTGTCGGCCCAATAGATTTCCTGCTCCACGAATAGATAAATCTCGCATAGCAATTTTAAATCCAGAACCCAATTCGGTGAAGTCTTTGATTGCTTCTAAGCGTTTTTCGCTCACTTCAGTCAAAACCTTATTAGGTTTATACATAAAGTAGGCATACGCAATTCGACTACTACGACCAACACGACCACGTAACTGGTAAAGTTGCGCCAATCCCATGTGGTCAGCATTTTCGACAAATAATGTATTAGCATTAGAAATATCTACGCCCGTTTCAATAATTGTCGTTGTTACCAACACATCATAGACACCTTGAATGAAATCATACAAGACATTTTCTAATTGATTTTCAGTCATTTGACCATGGATATACGCGACACTAGCTTCAGGAACCATAATCTCAATTTCTGAAACTACTTTTTCAATATCTTCAACTCGATTATGCAAATAAAAAACTTGTCCACCACGTTGAAGTTCACGTTGTATTCCATCTCGAATAGTTCCACCATTTTGTTCCATTACATAAGTTTGAATTGGGTAACGGTTCAATGGTGCCGTTTCAATTACTGATAAATCGCGAACCCCAAGCATCGACATATTAAGTGTCCTTGGGATTGGCGTTGCCGTTAACGTTAAGACGTCCACTTGTGACTTAAACTCTTTGAGTCGTTCTTTATGTTTCACACCAAACCGTTGCTCTTCATCAACAATTAACAATCCTAAATCAGCAAATTGAATATCTTTCGATAAAATTCGATGTGTCCCAACGACAATATCTAATGCACCACTAGCCATTTTATCAGTTGTTTCTTTAAGTTGTTTCTTTGTTCTAAAACGAGATAAAATCCCAATTTCAACTGGAAATCCTTCGAATCGATTAATCATTGTTTCGTAATGTTGTTGCGCTAACACCGTTGTAGGCACTAATAAAGCAACCTGTTTATTATCTTGAATGGCTTTAAAAGCGGCACGTAACGCGACTTCTGTTTTCCCAAAACCTACATCACCAATCAATAAACGATCCATTGGTTTCTTTTGTTCCATATCGTGCTTAATTTCATTTGAACTTCTAATTTGATCTTCAGTTTCAGAGTATGGAAATGCATTTTCAAATTCCATCTGATAATCGTTGTCCTTTGAAAATTGAAATCCAACTTCTGCTTCACGTTCAGCATACAATGCAACTAAATCATCAGCAATATCTTCAATTTTAGCAGCAACTTTATTTTTCGTTTTGGTCCATTCAGTACCACCCAATTTGTTAATTCTAGGTGACTTAGATTCAGAAGAAACATACTTTTGAACCATGTTTAATTGGGTTACTGGAATAAATAATTTAGCTTCATCCCGATAAGAAATTGTCATATAATCTTGATGTTTACCATCGACTTCTAATGTTTCCATTCCAATAAACTGTCCAATACCATGATTAACATGGACCACATAGTCTCCTGGTTTCAAATCTTGATAACTTTTAAGGCGTTCTGCATTCGCTAATGTTTGGCGTTTTGGACGTTTTTTAGTGACTTTGTTAAACATTTCATGTTCTGTCACAACAACTAAGTTTGCCATTGGCAATTCAAATCCAGCTTGTAAGTTACCTTCTACTACCTGAACTTTTCCTAACTGTAGGCTATCCAAAGTCGTCATGATAGAAGGAATCTCAAAATCATCCAAGGTTTGTGAGACTTTATCAAGTCGCTCTTTATCTTGAACCATAACAATAATAGTCTGTTTCTTTTTTAACCAACGATCCATTTCTGTTTTAAGTAATGGCATTTGGCTAAAAAATTGTTGCATGGCATGTCCTGGTACATCAATCAATTGATTAAATTTGAGGTGACCCATTCCTTTTTGAAAATGAGCCAGAAATAATTCAGCATGCGATTCATTTTTCAATAAATCTCGTAATTCAAATCCAAAAACACTTGTAGACAAAACTTGATGTGTTTTTAACTTATCTGCCATCCAGTTATCTTCATCTAGTTTAAGCGTCTTTTCAGCTTCTAATAATCTCGGATAATCGTCCATTACAATTAAACCATTGCTACCCAAGTAATCTAACAGACTTGTTTTACCTTGATAAATAATATCGCTAAATAATAAATGTTCCGGAGCTAAGCGTCCTTTTTCAAAATCACTCATAAGCGGCATAATATTTGATTCTAATCGCTCTTGATCATCATTATCTAATCGCTTATATTCAACACCATACGCTTTTTTTAATGTTTGACTAGCTTCCAATAGCATAGCGTCAGTCGCAATAAAATCTGTCGCGGGTATAATTTGAATCTGGTCCACATTCTCTAAGCTTCGTTGATTAGTCACATCAAAATAACGTAATGAATCTATTTCCGTATCAAATAAATCTAGTCTAATTGGGTTTTCTACGGTCAATGGGTAAATATCCAAGATAGAACCACGTACAGCAAAATCCCCAGGACGTTCAACCAACTTTTGACGTTGATAGCCCATCGTAAAGAGTTGAGTTTCCGTGGCTTTCAAATCAATATCTTTTCCAACAGCTAAGTTTAATGTTGCTTGTTTCCACGTTGAAACAGGTGCTAGAAAACGTCGTAACCCCGAGATTGATGTTACAACAATCTTTGGTGTTCCTTCTAATAGAGCCTGAAGCGTTTGGACACGTTCACTTTTAGATTCTGGTGAACTTGTTGCCAGTTCTGCAGCTAATAATTCTTCAACTGGGAATGTAAGCACATCTTCTTCATTAATAAAGTTAGTTAAATCTTCATTTAATTGTGTTGCATGAAATAAATTATCTGTCACAACCAACATAGATTTTTTTTTATCTTTAAAAATAGTAGCTAACATCAATGTTTTAGCTGAACCCGTTAGTCCAGTTAACAATTGTCTTGTATTAGGTTCAATATTTGTTAGCCAGTTATCTACACCAGGAACAGTCTGCATCATTGCTTCTAAATTCATTATTCTACCCTTTACCCTTTTCTAAACAGCTTTTTCTTATTTATGGTTATACTTGTTCATCGTATTCATAAAATCATCTGTTTCCAACCAATCCTCAATTGCTAAAGTTGCTGTATTGATTGCATCACCTAAGTCTTTTTCTTGGTTTTTAGAAAATTTCGTTAATACCCAATCTACGACAGAAACTTTGTCTGGATGGTCAATACCAATTTTAATACGTTTAAATTCCTGTGTTCCTGTATGTGCGATAATGCTTTTCAAACCATTATGTCCGCCTGCTGATCCTTTTTGACGTAATCGAATCCGACCAACTTCTAAATCAAGATCATCGTTCACAATAAGGATGTCTGAAACATCAATTTTATAGAAATCCATCAACGGTCTAACAGCTCGACCTGAATCATTCATATAAGTAGATGGTTTAACTAAGACAATTTTTTCACCATTTAAATTAAACGATGCCACTTGCGCTTCATACTTGCTAGATCCAAAATCGGCATTATGTTGTTTTGCAAATACATCTACTGTAGCGAATCCGACATTGTGTCTTGTTCCATCATACTTTTGCCCAATATTTCCTAAACCGACTATCATTTTCATTTTAATTTCTCCTTTAAATAAACGCAAACATCTGGGCAAGTTTATTCAACTTACCCAGCATTTCGACCCTATTCTTTTCTTTCAACTATTATACCATACTCGATTTATGAAAATTTTGTGAAAGAACTCTCTCATCTAGTATGTTTTTTCACAAACAAACATGTTATAATTATTCAGTAATAATTATAGCTCTGAAAGGATGAATTATTTTGACAAAAACAGAAAATCATCAAAAAGTTATCTTAGTCGGCGATGGCGCCGTAGGTTCTAGTTACGCATTCGCAATGACACTCCAAGGTGTCGGCGAAGAATTCGGTATCATCGATGTTGCGAAAGATCGCACTGTCGGAGATGCTTTAGATTTAGAAGATGCAACACCATTCGCATTTCCTAAACGTATCTACTCAGCAGAATACTCTGACTGTGAAGATGCAGATCTTGTCGTTATCACTGCTGGTGCTCCACAAAAACCAGGTGAAACACGCCTTGACCTTGTAAACAAAAACTTAAACATCTTGAAAAGTATCGTATCTCCAATCGTTGAATCTGGATTTAAAGGTATTTTCTTAGTTGCTGCTAACCCAGTTGATATTTTAACTTACGCAACAATGAAATTCTCTGGTTTCCCTAAAGATCGTGTTATTGGTTCAGGTACTTCACTTGATACTTCACGTTTACGTGTTGCTTTAAGCAAATTAACTGACATTACAGATCCTCGTTCAATCCATGCTTACATGATGGGCGAACATGGCGATACAGAATTTGCTGCTTACTCAGCTGCAACTGTTGGTGGTCTTCCATTCTTAGATTGGGCAAAAGCTAACAACATTTCTGATGACCAACTTGCTAAAATTGAAGATGACGTTCGTAACAAAGCTTACGAAATTATCAACAAAAAAGGCGCAACATTCTACGGTATTGGTACAGCATTAGCTCGTCTTTCAAAAGCAATTTTGCGTGACGAAAATGCCGTATTACCTGTTAGTGCATACATGGACGGACAATATGGTTTGAACGATATTTATATCGGTACACCAGGTGTTGTTAATGGCCAAGGTCTTGCACAAATCATCGAAGTACCTTTAAGTGATGTTGAATCTAAACGTATGACTGATTCAGCTGCTACTTTGAAACAAGTATTAAATGATGGTCTTAAAGCATTAGGTGAATAATTTTTAATTATTTTCCAAAAAAGGAACGGAAGACATTCTTCCGTTCCTTTTTTAATACAATTTTAATAGTCAAATTACTGTTAAAAAGCTTTTTTTATGGTATTATAAAAATGTAAATGAGAAAAATTTAATATTTGGAGGCGCCTATATGTTATTAAATACTTTAGTTAAACCATTAAAAGAACTAACAACCGTCCGTGAAAGTGTCACACTTGAAGAAGCACTTACGGTCCTAGAAAATTCTGGATTCCGTTGTGTGCCAATCTTAGATGAAACGGGTCAAATTTTCCGTGGTAATATTTATAAAATGCATATTTATCGTCATAAATCACAGGGTGGCGATATGTCACTTCCTGTTACTTATCTTCTTAAAAATGCGACTAAGTTTATTTCATCTGATTCAGCTTTCTTCAACGTTTTCTTTTCAATTAAAGACTTACCTTATATTGCTGTTTTAAATGAAAACAACTATTTTGAGGGTATTTTAACACATACACGTCTTCTAGATATGTTGTCTCAATCATGGAATTTTGATGTTGGTAGTTATGTCTTAACTGTTATTTCAGCTGGCGAACGTGGTGATTTAGTTGATATGGCTAAAATCATTACAAAATATTCATCAATTGCTAGTTGTATGACTTTAGATGTTAAAGAAGGCGAATTATTACGCCGAACATTATTCACATTACCAGCTGGTGTAAACCAAGAAAAAGTTGATAAAATTGTTGATAACTTAGGACGTAAAGAATTTATTGTTTCTGAAATTGAAGATTTACGTAGTTAGACAAAAAAACAGACCCTTTCGGGTCTGTTTTTTTAATGCATTCTTTTATCAAAGTGAATAGCACGATCTAAAACGAGCATTATTGGTGCTGTAATTGTCATTATTACAAATTCAGATAATGCTGTTGTACCGTAAGTAGGCCAGAACGGTAAGCTCGCTGTAATGTTCAACATAATAGCGATTAAAAACATGGTAAATGAGAAAACCATAATATTTAAAAGCATTTTTTGCCACATTTTCTTAAACTTAGGACTAACAAAAATCACAATTAAAAGACCCATGATTGTTTGTACGCCCCCAAAAAGAACATCTAACGGACTGCTGTAAAAGAGATTAAATAAGATAACCCCTAATGAAACACCCCAGATATATTTCTTATTGAAAAGTACTAAGTGATTCAATCCTTCTGATAGTCGAAATTGAATAGCACCACTAGCCATGTTCACCATTCCTGGAACAACTGCCAATACGATATAAAGTGCAGCGATTAAACCATTAATGATTACCTGGTTTACACGATTATTTTTTGTCATTATTAATAGACTCCCTTAGTTTTTTAGCGTGGGATGGTTACGAACCACGTTTTTTTATGTCTTTTTACTGTTTATTTTTCTTTATGTATTGCTGAAACAAGTCCAACACTCATTCTAAGCGCATCATCAACCTCAAGCATACTTTTTTTCGATACATGCGTGATACGATCTTTTAGACGTTGCTTATCAATTGTGCGAATTTGCTCCATTAGTATAACTGAATCTTTTTCAATACCATCTCTACTTGCTAAAAGTCCAACATGTGTTGGCATTTTAGGCTTCTGGATGCGCGCCGTAATGGCGGCAACGATGACTGTCGGACTATAACGATTCCCAATATTGTTTTGGATAATGAGAACAGGTCTCATACCGCCTTGTTCAGAACCAATAACGGGCGATAAATCTGCATAGAATATATCACCACGTATGATACTTTCAACCATCTTATCCCAACTCTCTACATAATTTGAAGGTGCAATAACACTTCATCTTCAGATCCTTTAAAATCATTACAGATTTCACTATTCAATTGTCCCATTTCTGAGTAGCCATCAATTAACTCATCCATCATTTTTTTATGACTTAAAATAGAGTTAAATATTTCGCTATCCTTCAACGCTTCATTGGTAATCGAATAATATGCACAGTAATCGGCTATATGACTCATTGCTACTTTCTCATTTTTATCCATCTGCACTTCCCCCATAGAATTACACTCTACAGATAGTTTACCATAGCAAACTAAGCAAATAAATACTAATTTAGGTAGACATGTGGTACTCGTCCTGAAAGTGCACAGATTATTTCATAATGAATTGTTTCAGCGTACGTTGCAACATCCTGTGCTGTAATCATTTCATCGCCATCTTGGCCTATTAGAGTTACTTTTGTATCATTTGGCATTTCATGTGGCAATCTAATCATTAATTGATCCATGCAAACTCGACCAATTATTTCGCAAAATTGACCGTCGACTAATAGTTTAAAGCCTTGCATCTTTCGGGGCATACCATCTGCATACCCAATTGGTACTGTACCAACCCATTCATTTTCTTGAGCTTGATATGTAATACCGTAACCAACTGAATCACCTGCATGGATTTCTTTCACATAACTTAATTCAGATGTTAATCCAAATGCTGGTTTTAACGCATAAGGTAGTTCTAATTCACCACCAGATGGATTTAAACCATACATTGAAATGCCCATCCGAATCATATTACCGTTGCAAGCAGAGTGCCATAAGCTCGTTGCAGAATTAGAAACGTGTACATAACGAGGTCTATCAGAAACTACTGACATCAATTCATTAAATTTTGACATTTGTTTTTTAAAATACGAATCATTAGGAGAGTCTGCTGTCGCAAAGTGAGTAAAAACCCCTTCAAAGTTTAATGTATTTTGATGACTTCCAAGGAAATTAATTGCCTCTAAAAACGGTTCTGCTTCTCTAAAACCAATACGACCCATTCCTGTATCCAATGCTAAATGAACGGCCAAAGGCGCTAATTTTTCTTCACTCAGTAACTTATTAGCTTCTTGTAACCAGCCAAGTTCTGAAACAGTTACAGATATTTTGCTTTTTGCCAGTAACGGTGCATATTCAACTTTCGTTAATCCCAGAATCAAGATAGTTTCAACAAACCCGGCTTCTCGTAACGCTAATGCCTCATCAATTATTGCCACACAAAAACCTTTTACACCAGCATCTTTTGCAACTTTAGCTACTTCAATCAATCCATGACCATACGCATCAGCTTTAACAACAGCAAAAATAACCGTCTCATCTGTTAATGTCTTTTTTTCAGCTGTGATATTTGCCTTAATAGCTGCCCTATCTACCACGATTTGGGTTGGACGATGATAACCTACAACCATTTTTACATCCCCTTTTCTTGATTTTCTAAAATAACTTCAGTCATAACTAAATTGTTCGTATGAGAAATTGAAATAAAGCCATTACCCTCAAAAGGGTGCTGCGTAATTATCGGTTTACCAATTTCATTATTTAATATTTCAACATCTAAAAAGCCAACTTTATCCCCTATTCCCGTTCCAAAAGCCTTACTGTATGCCTCTTTGGCGGAAAATCTTCCAGCAATAAATTCGTCTTTATGACTACCTTTTAATTCATCAAATTGTTTAATTTCATTTGTTGTGAGAATCTTTGTTATAAATTCTTCATGTTGTTTTGCCAACTTTACTACTCGATCAATATCGGCAATATCAACACCAATTCCATAAATCATATTATCACCTATTTCTTTTCATTGATATCCTTGTTAAGTTTATCAAATTTATTCATTTTCTGCACTAAAATCGTTTATATTTTACCTATCAATATTGTAAGAATAGCAATTTTAAACAAAAAAAGAGACCTAAATTAATAGGTCTCTTTTCAATATTCAAATTAATCTTTTGTTCTGATTGTGAAGTTACGTTTTGGTGCGCTACTTCCGTTTGAACGGTTGTCATTTGAACGATTATCGCTTGAGCGGTTACCTTTGTAACCTCCGCCACCATTACCATTGCTACGGCGATCGCTACTTCCGTTACGACGATCTGAACTTCCACCGTTACTACGGTTTCCGCCACCATTACGGTTGCCTTGGTAACCACCACCGTTGCCACCACGACGATTTCCACCGCCATTGCCGCTACGACGGTTGTTTCCGCCACCACCGCCACCCCCCTTACGTCTAGGTAATGGGCGTTCTGGTGTAATCTTAACAGGTACTTGTGATGAATCATTTTTAATAACATCACTAAGTAATGCTGCAACTAAATCAGCAACTTCAAACTTAGCCATTAATTCAGTAGCTTGTTTTGCATATTTTTTAGTATCAGTTTTGTTAACTAAGGCAGTAACGTCAGCGATTGCTGTTTCAATTTGACCAGCAAATGCTTCATCATCTGTAGGTGGTGTTAAAGCCACCATACGTTTCTTAGTTAATTTTTCGATTTGACGTAAGTAATCCATTTCATTTGGTGAAACAAATGTCAATGAAGTTCCTTTATGTCCGGCACGGCCTGTACGGCCAATACGATGGACATAACTTTCAGGATCTTGAGGAATATCATAGTTAAAGACATGGGTAACCCCAGAAATATCTAAACCACGAGCAGCAACATCAGTTGCAACTAAAATATCAAGTTTACCTGATTTAAATTCACGTAAAATACTCATACGACGTTGTTGTGATAAATCACCATGGATTCCTTTAGCGTTGTATCCGCGCATTTCAAATCCTTTAGCTAATTCGTCAACACGACGTTTTGTACGACCAAACACGATTGTTTGTGTTGGGTTTTGAGCATCATACATACGTGTCATGATATCAAATTTTTCGAAATCTTTTGAGATTACGTAGAATTGATCAACTAAGTCAGTTGTTAATTCTTTTGCCTTAACAGTTACCAAAGTTGGATCTGTCATAAATCTTTCACCAATACGGCGAATAGCAGTTGGCATTGTTGCAGAGAATAACAATGTTTGACGTTCGTCAGGAACAGTTGTTAAGATGCTTTCGATATCTTCAACGAATCCCATATCTAACATTTCATCAGCTTCATCTAAAACCAAAGTTTTAACATTACCTAATTTAACGGTGCGACGACGAATATGATCTAATAAACGTCCTGGTGTTCCAACTAAAATTTGAGGTGCGCGATTAAGACTCTTGATTTGACGACGAATATCAGACCCACCATAAACAACTTGAACTTTAGCATGTTTTTCTTTACCTAAACGGTAAAGTTCTTCTTGCGTTTGAATAGCAAGTTCACGTGTTGGTGAGATGATAAGTGCTTGAACTTCATCTTTTGTTGTATCAATTGTATCTAAGATTGGTAAACCAAATGCAGCAGTTTTACCAGTACCTGTTTGTGCTTGTCCAATAACATCTTTTCCTTCTAAAGCCATTGGAATTGTTTCAGATTGGATAGGTGTTGCTTCTTCAAAACCGCTGCGTTGAACGGCCTTTAGTAGTTCATCGGATAGTCCTAATTCTGTAAATTTCAAGTATAAATTCCTCCTAATGTGTTTGCAAACTAACATGCTTCACAACACAGTTAAGAGTTCGTCGTCAATTACTGTCTTGTAAAGTTAAATTAATTTAAGTCTGACCCTTCATGAGTCACTATTTAAACTATAATAGCACCTTAAATAATATTAAGCAACTCTCTAATTACTTTGTAAAGCCGATAAAACGGTTTCTAAATGAACGCCATGGCTTCCTTTAATCAAAATAGAATCTTTTTCAGTACGTATTTTTAATAAATCTTCAACCATAGCTTCTTTTTCATCTAAATCATAATAATGAAGATGTTGATCATCATACTTTGATTTTAATGCTGTTGCTAAAGATTTTATTTGTTCTCCGTAAAGATAAACGCTTTGAATTTTTTCATTATCAAAACTATCAGCCAAGCTGAGATGCATATCGCTAGATTGCTCACCTAATTCAAGCATATCACCCAAAACAACCATTCGATTACCTTCAACATCGCTGTTTGAGAATGCTTTGATAACAGCTTTTGCAGCTGTCGGATTTGAATTATAGACATCACTTAAAATTGACTCGCCCAAATGACCTCTAAGCCACTCTGTCCGATTCTTCGTTAAATCAAAATCACTAAGCGCCTTTACAATATTTTTAGGTGACACACGATAATGACGACCAACTGAGATAGCAGCCATCGCATTATCTACGTTATATGTGCCAATCATTGGAATTGTAAAATTAAAATCAGCCATTTCTCTCACTTTAAAGCTAGTCATTGTTTGATTGCCGACAACATTTGAAACACTCAAGTCAGCACTTTCACCATGACCGAAGCCAAATGATTGCTGTTCAATATTGGAAACACGTTCTCTTAATAACGGTTCATCTGCATTATAAACCAACAAGCCGTCTTCTTTCAGCCCATTCACAATTTCCATTTTTGCATCCGCAATTTTATCTCGCGTACCAAAAAATTCGATATGTGCTTCGCCAATCATCGTAATAACAGCGACATCAGGTTGTGCAATTCGACTTAAAAAGTCTAACTCACCAGGATGATCCATCCCCATTTCGACAACAACAACTTCCGTATTAGGTTCTATACTTAATAAAGTCATCGGTACGCCTAAATGATTATTGAAATTCGCTTCCGTTTTACAAACATTATATTGCTGACTTAAAATTTCTGTAATCATATCTTTAGTTGTCGTTTTACCGTTACTACCAGTAACTGCGACAACTTTAGGATTAATTTTATCCAAGTAATGTTTTGCTAAATCTTGGTAAGCCATTAATGTGTCATCTACTAAGATAGCTGGGATTTTCGTTGGCATTGTATCTTGATGGTCAACTGCCCATAAAGTCGCTGTTGCACCATTATCAATCGCACTTTGGATATAATCATGACCGTCATTTTCTGCCACAATAGGTACAAATAAACTGCCTTCCGTTAGTTGTCGACTATCAAATGAAACACTCGATATATTAATTGGTTCATCAGTAATTTCGTTCTTGGCGCTAACTGCGCTCGCAATTTCAGTTAATTGCATTTTCATTATATAAACCCTCGCATTCATATGACCATTAAATCTATTGTTTACTATTATTTGCCTGATTTTTTTTCAATGCTAATTGTAATAATTCTTCAATTAAATCACTGTAACTCAGCCCAACGGCTTCCCACAATCTTGGATACATTGCATTTTTATAAAATCCTGGCATTGTTGTAATCTCATTTAAATAAATATCTTGGTTAGCGCTAATTAAAAAATCACACCTAGCAAGCCCTGATCCATCAATAACCGCAAAAGCTGTTTTAGAAAAACCAACTATCTTATCCAATAATTCCTCATCGAGTTCAACTGGAATTCTGGCTTCGTGATCTTCCTTCATTGCAAGTTTACGATCATAGACGTCATCAAACGACAAAATTTCTCCTGGTACACTTGTTGCGATTTCTTCGTTACCTAATAATCCAATTTCAATTTCACGTGCTACAATGCCTCGTTCTACAATCACTCGAGGACCAAGTTCAAAAGCATTATCAATTGCATATTGTAATTCAACACTATTATTCACCTGTGTAACACCGATTCCTGAACCCAAATTAGATGGTTTCACATACATTGGATAAAGTAATTCGCCCTCACATCTGGCAATCACACTTGCAGTGTTATTTTCCCAAGACTGTGAGTCAATCGCTTGGAATGGTACAACCGGAATTCCGGCTTGTTTAAAGAGTAATTTACTCATTATTTTATCATTACCGACAGCCGATGCTAGTACACTGTTACCAACATAGGGGATATTCAACGTTTCAAGTAGTCCTTGGACAGTTCCATCTTCACCATTTGGGCCATGTAAGACAGGAAAAACCACACTATCTTCAGGGTCAAATCCATTTGGCAAAAATTTTATTCCAGTTGAATTTTCATGATTATTCGTTGCTTGTCCTTTTTCATCTGTTTCTCTAAGTCTTAAATTATCAACAAATTTAACTGGTTCGTTAAGCGTCTGACCTTGCAGCCAATTCCCCGTTTTCGTAATATAAACTGGAATTACCGAATAGTATTGGTAATATATCGCTTGTGTTATTTGAAAAGCAGTTGAAAGTGAGATCTCATGTTCTGCACTTTTACCACCATAGAGTAAATAAACTCGCATTCGTATTGCCCTCCATTTTTTGCACGTCCTATTGTACCATTCTTTTTAAATTCAACAAAAATAAAAAAAGATAACATAATAATACGTTATCTTTTTAGAATATAATACTGTCTTCAAAAGCAGATTTGTTAGAAACTTCGATAAACCATTCTTGATCTACAAATCGATACTCCAAATTAGCAACTAACTTGGCACTTTCTGTCTCCAATGTTGGCTCATGCCACTTCATCTGAGAAACGTTATCTATCATAATATAGACAGGTAATATTAACTTCGTATTATTAATTGTGATCCTTGAAAAATCTAATATTACACCTTCAACAAATAATGGCATTAATTCTTCAACAATTTTTTTAGGTATCTTTTTCAACGTCATAGGACGTCGTCTAAACAGACCATTTTTTTCACGATACGATTGATTCGCATGTCTAATAATTGATTTAGAAAAAACATTATAAAATTGCGTTAAATAACGATAGTAGATTTTTAATGCATCATTTGGTAACGTTAAAAAAACGTAGTCATTCTGCAATTTATAGTAAAAAGGTGATTGAATATGAGAAAATGCATGTCCCAAATATAAGAATTCTGCTACTTCTCTTGGTGTTATTAATTCTAAATCATCTTGACTATCGAAATCAATCCAACTTTGCTTTAACCCAACAGTCTTTTTATTCAAATAACGTGCAGTATCTTCTTCCCCGGTTACCGTGTTAAATCCTGTTGCGATGTCAATTTCATTTTCATAATCCACTGGGTTTAACGATAAAATATTAGTTGGTAATCTGGGAATGCTTGTTATGAAATCTTCTTTGGAAATCCCATATGATAAAATCAAATGAGAAACCGTTTCAACATGAACGTAGACTAAATTGTCTCTCACCACTATCATCCCCATTTTATAAAATAGTTTACATTGCTTCTAATCTTTCAATTCTATCTTCCATCGGTGGATGTGTTTGAAATAATCCAGTTGTTTTTTTCTTCAATGGATTTGAAATATAAAGTGCCGCACTACTTGGATCGGCACGTTCCATTGGTTTACTATCAGAAATTTTTTCCAACGCATGGATTAGTCCTTGCGGATTACGCGTTAATTCAACAGCAGAAGCATCAGCCAAATATTCTCTGTTTCGAGAAAGTGCAAGCTGAGCAATTGTTGCTGCAATTGGTCCTAAAATAACCAATAATAATGATAAAATCATCAAAATAATTTCTAATGATCCGCCACCTTCTCGATCATCACTTCGACGGCGACCTCCGCCCCACCAAAATGAGTTCATTCCAATATTTACTAATAATGAAATTGCTGCCGATAATGCTAATGCAATTGTTGATAATCGAATATCGTAGTTGCGTACATGCGAAATTTCATGCGCCATAACGCCTTCTAATTCTTCACGATTTAATCGATTGATTAAGCCACTTGTTGCAGCAACTGCCGCGTGTTCTGGATTATTTCCCGTTGCAAACGCATTAGGACTATCATCTTCAATAATAAACACTTTTGGCATTGGAACTTGGCCCACAATCGCCATATCTTCAACAACATGCCATAATTCAGGTGCATCATCGACTGATTTTATTTCAGTTGCATGATTCATACTCATGACAACGCTAGTTGATTGTGAAATCATCAATCCCATATAAACAACTGCAATGACAACAGCCATAAGTAGTCCAGAAACAGCACTATTGAAAAAAACATAGCCAACGGCACTACCAATCGCAACCATCAATAAAACAAAACCAATTAAAACATAAACTGTTTTGCGCTTATTTCGCGCGATTTGATCATATAGCATTAGTTATCTCCTAACTGTTTAATCAAATGAAACGTTGGGTACAGCTTTTTCAGCTTCAGGGACTTCAAGATATTCTACTTTTGTAAAATGATGAATTCCGGCAACAATGTTACTTGGAAATGATTGAATTTTTGCATTTAAACTTGCAGCAGTTGAGTTAAATAGTTGACGTGAATAAGAAATTTTATTTTCTGTATTTGATAGTTCTTCCATTAACTTAGTGAATTCTGTGTTAGCTTTTAAATCTGGGTAACTTTCAGATAACGCAAAAATACTTTTCAATGATTGACTCAATTGATTAGAAACTTCCATTGTTGTTTCATGTGCATCCGTTGGTACTTGTGTTAATTGATTACGTAATTCAACTACTTTAGCAAATGTTTCTTTTTCGTGAGTTGCATATCCCTTAACAGTTGAAACTAAGTTAGGAATTAAATCATTACGACGTTTTAATTGGACGTCAATTTGACTCCATGATTCCTCAGTCCGGATTTTTGCTTTTACTAAACCATTGTAGCCGCTAATGTACATAATAACTAAAAGTACTACGATAACTCCGATAATAATCATTGCCATAATTTTCAGTCTCCTCTTTAAATATAAAGTGTCTTATTTTAGTTTCTATTCTTAATTATCATACCAAAGTTAGACCCTTTTAGAAAGCAATTAAGCTAACGGTTACACCAATTTATCTAACTAGTTTTAATAATGTGATTATTATGGCATAATAGCATTATTAAGAAATTTGTAAAGGGGATTATTAACATGAATGTATTATTTGTATGTATGGGAAATATTTGCCGATCACCAATGGCTGAAGCAATGTTACGAGACGATTTAGCTAAGTTAAACCTTTCTGACCAAGTAACTGTTGATTCTGCTGGCACAAGTTCTTCACAAGAAGGAAATGGCGCCCATGAAGGGACTATTACTAAACTTGTTGAACATCAGATTCCAACAGATGGCTTAATCTCACGTCCGGTTAGTTACTTAGATTTCATTAATAGTGATTTAATTATTGCAATGGATGATATCAATGTTGAGCGTCTTGAAAAAGCTGCACCTGCATCTAAAAAAGAAAAAATCGTTAACTTCCTTTCAATTGTTCCCGGTAAAGAAAAAGAATCTGTTCCTGATCCATGGATTACTGGTGACTTTGACGAAACTTATAACTTAATTAGTCTTGGAATGCCTTACTGGATTGATTATATTAAAGCACAAATTAAATAATAAAAATGACCACAAATTTTAAAATTTGTGGTCATTTTTATTATTTATTATTATGAATCATTTTAAAATACTTTTGAACTGTTTTTGGTGCAGCATTGTATGTCCAATCTTTAACATACTCACCTTGGACCATCAAACGTCCGGCACCCGTATCATCACAAGTAATTAATGTGACTAATTTTTCTCCGGGTACATCATCAATAACTTGAACGTCTGTTGCTTTGATATATTTCATTTTAGATGTTTCATACTCATAAATCTTTTTAGCATCTGTTAAATAGATTTTTTGGCCAATTTTCATGCTAACTAATGGACTAAACAATAAATCCTTTCGAATCATATGATGTCCAGCAAGTGCATAATTACCCTCGCCCATTTTTTGGTTTTCCTTTAAAGTTCCAGCAGCAAGTGCCAAGGTATCAGTGCTAACGCCTTTAGCAATCGGCAAGTTCATTGAGACATCCGGAATACTAATTTCTCCAAGTAAAACCAAATTTTTTTCATTTGCTTTTGCTTTCACGACATCTGCCGTATTCAAACTCTTAACTTCACTAAAATCAAAGGATGCTTTTTTATTTTTATTTTTATCGACTAATTCTGAATTAATGGTTGGGTCTGTTAGTCCAACAATAAAGTTTTTAATTTGTTCATTGAATACTAGCGAAAGCCCCACCAATAACAATAGTATTAATAATATAGTTGTTAGCCATTTTTTCCAACGACTTTTTTTAGCTGCTTTATTTTTTTCCATTAATAACCCCCACTTTCGCTTAACAACTATTTTACCATATAACTTTTATCCTTGTTTAGTGTTATGATTATAATTATCAAAAAATATCTTTAGGGGGACTGTTTAATTTGTTGACTTCACTAAAATCAACATTTTTTCGTTCTAGACAACCTTGGGAACAAAATTTATTTGTTTTATGGTTTGGTACGTTCATGGCTGGCGTGGCATTTAGTTTAATTATGCCATTTATGTCACTTTATATTGATACGTTAGGTGACTTCACCAAAACCGAATTAAATTTTTATAGCGGCATTACCTATTCATCTACATTTTTAATTACCGCCATTGTTTCCCCACTATGGGGTCGTTTAGCTGATCGAAAAGGTCGTAAATTAATGATTTTAAGAGCTTCATTCGGAATGGCCATTGTTTTAGGCCTGATGGGGCTTGTCAGTAACGTTTACCAATTAATTGCGTTACGTTTATTACAAGGTGTCTTTTCTGGTTATATTAGTAACTCACAGGCACTGATTGCAACAGAGACACCCAAGCGGCAAAGTGGTAAAGCACTCGGTATTTTAGTTACCGGTAGTGTTACTGGTACTTTATTTGGACCACTAATCGGTGGCGCAATAGCTGGGGTCTTCGGCTATCGTATTACCTTCTTCATTACTGCTGCGATTTTGCTAATTGTTTTCTTACTTAGTTATTTCTTTGTACATGAACATTTTACGCCTGTTGAAAAAGGTGAAATGCAAACGTCAAAAGAAATCTTCAAGAAATTACATCATCCTAAATTAATTATCGGGATGTTTGTCACTACCTTAATCATTCAAGCATCAAATTATTCCATTAGTCCTATTCTAAGCTTATACGTTCGAGAACTCTTACATAACGTTGGAAATGTTACCTTTATCAGTGGGTGTGTGGCTTCTATTCCAGGAATAGCAACGCTAATTGCTGCGCCTCGCTTAGGAGTACTAGGCGATAAAATTGGAACAGAACGTATTTTAAAAATTGCACTTACTGTCGCAATTTTCATTTTTATTCCAATGGCATTAGTGACTAATGTTTGGCAACTTGGCGGCTTACGTTTCTTAATTGGGATTACGGATGCCGCAATGTTACCTGCAGTTCAAACAATTCTAACAAAAAATACACCGGCAGAATTCACAGGTCGAGTGTTCAGTTACAATCAATCATTCCAAGCCATGGGATCAGTCGTTGGTCCTATGATTGGCTCTACCGTTTCTGGCGTATTCGATTACAAAGGTGTCTTTATTTCTACCGCTATTTTAGTTGGTATTAATCTCATCTGGGTTCTCTACGTCACAAAAGGGATGTATTCACGAAAAGCTGAATAGTAACGTTCAATCTAGTTGAACGTTACTATTTTTTTGTATAAAAAAAGGAAGAAGCTTATTGGCTTCTTCCTTTTCGAAATAGTTCTTATTTTGCAGCGTTTGCGTCTGTAAGACCATATTTCTTGTTGAAACGATCCACACGGCCATCGGCTTGAGTGAATTTTTGACGTCCAGTATAGAATGGATGTGAATCCGATGAAATTTCGACACGAATCAATGGGTATGATTTGCCATCTTCCATTTCAATTGTTTCTTCTGAATGTTTTGTTGAACCTGAGATAAATTTGTAACCTGAAGTAGTATCCATAAATACAACTTCATGGTAATCTGGATGGATTTCTTTTTTCATAAGTAAGTATTCTCCTTTGCCCTAATCCATCTGCTGAATTAGAGTTATTCTTTATATTACAACATGCACAATCTTATCACGAATTAACTCGTTTTACAATTAAATTTTATTTACTTGTTTTTGTTAACTCTTTTAAAAATTCAGCATTATTTTTTGTTTTCTTCATTTTTTGGATAACACGTTCCGTAGCACCTAGTGAATCGCCTGTCATCATCTTTCGAATCTGCCATAGTTCTTCAATTGTTTGCTTAGATAATAATAATTCTTCTTTACGTGTACTTGATTTTTTTAAATCGACAGCAGGGAAGATACGGCGTTCAGCAAGCTCTCTTGAGAGTTGTAATTCCATATTACCGGTTCCTTTGAACTCTTCATAAATCACATCATCCATTCGGCTACCCGTATCAACCAAAGCAGTTCCTAATATTGTCAGGCTTCCACCTTCTTCAATATTACGTGCAGCACCAAAGAATTTTTTAGGTCGATAAAATGCTGCTGGATCAATCCCACCTGATAACGTCCGTCCGCTTGGCGGAATCGTTAAATTATACGCTCTAGCCAAGCGAGTAACTGAATCCATTAAAATAACAACATCTTGCTTATCTTCAACTAATCGCATTGCACGTTCTAAAACAAGTTCAGAAACACGCGCATGGTTCTCTGGTTGTTGATCGAATGTTGACGATACAACATCACCTTTAATTGATCGTTCTAAATCAGTCACTTCTTCAGGTCGTTCATCAATTAATAGTACGATTAATTTTACATCGGGATGATTTTCTGCGATTCCTTGAGCAATCTCTTTAAGTAAAGTTGTTTTCCCAGCTTTAGGTGGTGCCACGATTAAACCACGTTGACCAAATCCAATAGGAGCAAATAAATCAGTTAATCTCGTTGAAAGATTTTGACTAGTTGTTTCTAAAGTTAATTGTCGATTAGGATATAAGGGCGTCAGTGCAGGAAAATGTGGACGTTCCTTTGCTTCTTCTGGATTTTTACCATTAACTGTATCAACGTGCATTAACCCATAATAACGTTCATTAGGCTTTGGTGGTCGTGCTTTACCTCCGACTAAATCCCCATTTCTTAAATTAAATCGCTTAATTTGTGAGGCAGAAATATAAATGTCCTCTTGTGATGGGCCGTAGTTAATTGGACGCAAAAAACCGAATCCATCCTGATTGGGAACAATGTCTAAGACACCTTCCATCAAAATGAATCCTTGTTGTTTTGCTTGAGCCCTTAGAATTGCCAAAGACAATTCTTTTTTATTCATTTGGCTATAATATTGTATTTTATATTCTTGGGCATAGCCATAAATTTCTTTAAGCGTCTTGTCTTTTAATTCACCCATCGTTAAGAAGTCGCTCATTTAATCACCTAATCTTCATCAATAATTTCTACATCAGCAGATAAATTTGTCATTTTTTGTACAACGCAATCATAACCACGTAAAATATTATCGGCTTTCTCAATGACAGTCGTACCATTAGTCATTAAAGCAACTTCAAGTAATGCAGCACCTGCACGAATTTCATCTGCATAAACAGTTTGGCCTGTTAATTCAGTTGATTGATTGATTCGAATAATGCCATCTTTTGATTCAATCTTAACACCCATTCGTTGCATTTCTGGAATGTGCTTAATCCGTTCAGGATAAAGTGTATCAATAATACGACTCTCACCTGTAGCCTTGAGCATAACGGCAGTAATTGGTTGTTGCAAGTCAGTTGCAAACCCAGGATATGGTGAAGTTGTCACTTCAATTGGGATAATTTTATCGCCACCAGGAACAAAAATACTATCTTCATTCACTTGGAAAGTAACGCCCATTTCACTAAGTTTAGCTAAAAATGAATCTAAATGTTCAGTAATAACATTCTTAATTAAAACGCCCTCACCCATTGCAGCAGCAAGTGAGATATAAGTACCAGCTTCAATACGATCTGGAATAATCGTATGCGTATTAACAGCTTTTAAGCTATCAACACCTTGAATTCTGATTTCACCAGTCCCCGCACCACGAATATGAGCACCCATATTATTCAAGAATGTTGCAATATCAATGGTTTCAGGTTCTTTTGCAGCATTTTCAATGATTGTGGTTCCTTTTGCACGGACAGCAGCCAATAAAATGTTAATTGTTGCACCCACTGAAACAAGGTCCATAAAAATACGGGCTCCCTTTAATCCTTCAGGGCCACTCGTAATAATCACTGCGTCTTCTTCTTCGATAACTTCAGCGCCAAGAGCTTTAAATCCCTTGATGTGTTGATCAATCGGACGTGGTCCAATATTATCACCACCAGGAAATCCAACAACTGCACGACCGAACCGACCTAATAAGGCACCCATAAAGTAATAAGAAGCTCTTAAACTTTTAATGGCACCACCAGGTAAAGGTTCATCCTTAATCATCGTAGGATCTACCATTAAGTTACCAGCGTTAAATTCAGACTTAACATTCATTTGATCTAAAATTTTCATTAAATTATGTACATCTAAAATATCGGGGACACTGTCAAAATGCACAGGTGTATCCGCAAGAATAGCTGCAGGAATCAATGCAACAGTACTATTCTTAGCACCACCGATTATTACTTCGCCAGACAGTTTTTTACCGCCTCTAATAATCATCTTTTTCATTTATTATTTCCTCACTTAAAAGTGCTTTCACAAATTGATTATAACTATATTAATAATAAAGAAAAAGTTCACGAAATACAATAGATATTCGCCACTTTATCCAAATATACAATCTTGCCTGATACTATTTTAATAATTGAGCCATATCAGCTGGGAGTTCTGATTCAAAAGCTAATTTTTTACCCGTAAATGGATCTTCAAAGCTTAATTTAGCAGCATGTAATGCCTGTCTATCAATACCTTTGTCCATCGGGCCATCATATAACGCATCCCCAACCAAAGCATGATGAATAAAATCAAAATGTACACGAATTTGATGTGTTCGGCCCGTAACTAACTTCACATCAACTAATGTGTAGTCTGGAAATCTCGTTACAACTTTATAAGTTGTTTCTGAGGCTTTTCCTTCAGCCATAACAGAACGACGAATTTCGCCTTCCTTTTTACCAATTGGTTCTTTAATATCTCCTTGATCACTTTTAACGTCACCTGCAACAATTGCTAAGTATGATTTTTCTAACTGACCATTACTTAATTGAGCAGCAATCAAACTATGTGCAAATCCATGCTTAGCTAATAAAACAAGTCCACTTGTAAAACGGTCTAAACGCGTAATAACATGTGGCACGAAACTACTTGAATGAGTTGCAATCAAATGGCCTTTAACACGGTTAACCAATGTTGTATCTTCATTAGATGGGCCTGGCACGGTTACCATACCAGCTGGCTTATCGACTACTAACCAGTTTTCATCTTCAAAGACGATATTTAATGGTTCATCACTTGCATGTATGGCATCGTTATCTGGTTCTTCTGGCAACGTCAAAATAACTTCATCACCATCAATCAGTTGATAATCCCAATATTCATTCTTTTTGTTAACTCGAACTTGTCCCTCGCCTTGTTTAATTCTGGCGATTAATCGTTTACTAACGCCAACCTCAATTAAAAATTTTTTTAAACTAATTGTGCCTTCACCATTGTTTGTTAGCGTAAATTGCATGTCATTATCCTTCATTTCTCGTCATAACGTTTATTCTCTATCTTATCACACTTGGTAGCCTATAAAAAAAGGCGATTATAATCGTTAAATTATAATCGTCTTTTTTTATTTTGTAATAAATAAATGTTTGCCCAATTCGATACTGTTTAATGCTTCAAAAGAAATCCCCCACGAATATCTCTTGTTAGTTCTCTATAATATAGAGTATACCGAATGATTCATGGGTTGTACTATCAAAAAAAAAACTAGAAACATTTTTACTGATAGTGTTTTCTATTCACGTTTAACAGTCGTTTCCCCATCTCTGGCATATCATTATCAAGTCCTAATGCAGTGATAATATACTTATCAAATGCATTGTTTTTATAATTTTTATTCATGAAATTAGTAACCACCATATCATATCGTTGACTAGAATCATAAATACTGACATTAACGCGTAAATTAATATTTAAATCTTGACTCATATTTCTGACAAATAATTCTTTAATTCGCTCGTTTGCATTTAAATCAACCCCAACTGTTAACATGGTTTCTTTTTCTAACAATCTAGCGCTAAAAATTTCGACCATTTTATTAATAAATGGCTGCCTGTATCGCTTATAGAAATCAGACCATTTTTTAGCTAATAATGGACTGTCGATTAATTCATCCATGGCAATCTCAACATGACGTCGAACTGAATGATTTGAATATTTTTTTCGATAACTATTCATCATGTAAGTTCCCACGGCATCCATCGTTCCATGAAAACAAAATGCTTCAGTACAAATTGGGTACAATGATTTACTAACATTTTCACCGATAATTTTAACATCTAATTTAGATTCAAATCCTTGTTCCAAATATTTAACAGCTTGTTGAAGTTTGGTGTTATTTGTGTGATTAATTGCAATAAAATCGCGGGACAAGTAAGCACTTGAAGGAACTGAAACAAAAGCAGTTGTCCAAGCGTAAAGTAGGGCGCTCTCAAAATGAACATCAATTTTATTTGAGAACTTAATATAAATATCTTGCATCTTTTCTTCAACTTGGTTAAATAGTGAATTATTTGCAATCATATCTGCTAAATCATCAGAAATCACCCAATTATCACGATCTTTTCGCATCATTCGATGAACACTGACCTTCATCCAAATTCTAGTCCTCATTAAATTACTATCATTCACATTGAAGTTAAAATATGTTTCAAATACTTTAATGTATTCAAGAATGACGCCCGCTTCTATCGTATCATTATAGTTAAAATCTGTCGCTAGAAATAGTGAATAGTAAAAAAATCTAATTTGTAATTCAGAACCAACTACCTCACCATGTGCAATTTTAATCTGAAATTCAGACAACAAATTATTAAGTTGCTTAATTCTTCTGAAGATAGATGATTCACTAACATTTAAACTAAGACTCAAATTTTCAATACTGCTATTTTCATCATAATAGAATGCCATTAAAATTTGGTAATTAATAGACTCTTTCACATACCGATAAACCGTTTCGTAAAAATTAATTTTGCCTTTACCTATAAATTGAATGTTATTCTTTTTTATGATCATATAGGGTTCATCACCTGAATTGAATTCGCCATCCAATTACTCTAGTGCAACTCGCAAAGCTGTATTTGAAACATTTAATCGATTACAGATTACTTTTCTTGATAACCCATGTTCATTTAATGATAGCAATTCAATAATTTCACATATTAAAAACTCTGGTCGATCCAGAATATCTTTTTTGTACATTTATTCCTCCGAGAATTCTCATAATTACCAGCATGTCAACTTTAGTAAGAATATTATATATTTTATTTTAACACAAAACATTAAAAAGAGAATTTTCTAACACTATCTTAACAATTATCGTTAACCAGTTAGTTTCTATTTGATTTCTAAATAAAAAAGATTAACTTAAATAAGTTAATCTTTTTACGTTTAAACTTGTTTAATAAACTTAACGAATGCTTGTTGGCCGTGGTCATCTTGTTTATAAACCCCAGCATCTTCAAGAACACGCATAAAGACTTTTCCAACTTCGTTTTGTACGAGCTCACTAACCGTCTCTTTAGAAATCATCGAATTATCACGCTTAATTTCATCAGCCCAAGTTTTATGATAAGCCGCCATGACATTTGGTTGATCTGTTAGATACTTCTCAACCTCTGTTATTTCAGTTTTCAAACGAGGTGGTAAAATAGCTAATCCCATAACTTCAATCAAGCCAATGTTTTCTTTTTTAATATGTTGAACATCAGCATGTGGATGATAAATACCATCTGGAAATTCATCAGATGTTTGATTATCTCGCAAGACTAAATCCAATTCATAACGACCGTCACGCATTCGAGAAATTGGCGTCACAGTATGATGTGGCGTACCGTCAGCATCTTTTGCCAAAATTTGTGCATCGGCATCACTATATTCTTGCCAAGACGTTAAAATTTTTGCTGCTAAATCAGCTAATCGTTCTGGATTTTCACCATTTAAACGAATGACTGACATTGGCCAGTTCACAATACCTGCTTGAATGTCATCAAATCCTGCAAATTGCATTGTTTGACTCATTTCTGCCTTTGCCATTGGAAAATCATGACGTCCACCTTGATAGTGTTCATGCGTTAAAATTGAGCCACCTACAATTGGTAAATCTGCATTACTTCCCGCAAAATAGCCCGGGAATTTTTTAACAATTTGAAGTAAATCTGAAAATGTCGTTTTGTTAATTACCATAGGTTCATGCTTTTCATCTAAGAAAATTGAATGTTCATTGAAGTAAGCATAAGGCGAATATTGAAAGCCCCATGTTGCATCCCCCAAATCAAATCGTACAATCCGATGATTGCGACGAGCTGGGAAATCTAGTCTTCCAGCATAGCCTTCATTTTCCATACATAATTGGCATTTAGGATAACCCGTTTGTTTCATTGTTTTAGCTAAAGCAATTTGCTTTGGATCTTTTTCAGGTTTAGATAAATTAATGGTGATTTCTAAATCACCATAATTTGTTGGTACCTGATAAGCAATGTTTTTCGCAATAGCCGCAACTTTGATGTAATCGTTAGCCTGACTTAATTCATAAAAATAAGCCAAAGCTTTCTCTGGGTCTTTTGCGTATAAATCCCAGAAATGTTTATTCACGTGACTTGGAATTGGTGTGACCAGATCCATTAATTTAGCACCAAGAATATCTTGCTCCGCGATTAGAGCACTGATTTTCTCGTTTTTGATTGCTAAATTAAGTAGCTCGTCTTTAACAGCAATTATTGTGTCAGAAACTGGTTCAGTTACTTCTATCTCTGATTCACCAACCAAATCTAAAACGACGTTTACTAAATAAATTTTATCATCTGTCGAATAAGTCGTTGGATCAAACTGAATAACTTTATCGACGAATTTTGAAATTAATTGTTTAGAATCCATGTTTTTCCCTCTATCTCTTTATGCTTAATCTAATTTTTTAGCGCCATCAGCAATTTCTGCTAAATAGAAACTTGGTGCATAACCGATTTTTTCTTCGTAGATACGACCCACTTCACTTTCAAATGCGTCAACTTTGTCTTTAGCAACAATGGCAATTGCACAACCACCAAAACCAGCACCAGTCATTCGAGCACCTAGTACTCCTGGTTGTTCCCATGCTGTTTCAACAAGTGTATCAAGTTCAATACCCGTTACTTCATAATCAAATTGTAATGAAACATGTGAAGCGTTAACTAATTTACCAAAACGTACTAAATCTTCATTTTTCAAAGCTTCTTGAGCCATAATCGTCCGTTGGTTTTCTGAAACTGCATGACGCGCACGTTTTAGAAGGTTTTCTTTTTGGATTAAGTATGTTTGTAAATCAAAGCTAGCATTGTCCAAATCACCTAATGATTTAATATCATTTTTCTCTTGTAATAATGCTAATGCTGCTTCACATTCACTACGTCGTTCATTATATTTAGAATCTGCTAATTCGCGACGTTTATTTGTATTCATAATAATAATAACGTTGTCTTTTAAATCAATTGGTACTAAATCGTAATCTAGTGTATTTGTATCCAGTAAGATAGCATGATTTGCTTTACTCATACCGACTGCAAATTGATCCATAATTCCTGAATTAACACCGATAAATTTATTTTCTACCATGACACCTGTTTTAACAAGATCAACACGATCAATGTCTAAATTAAATTGATCTTCTAAAATAACACCCATCAATAATTCAATTGATGCAGATGATGATAAACCAGCACCATTTGGAATGTTACCTTCAAGTAAAATATCTAATCCTTTATCAATAACATAACCTTGCTCTTTCAAGTAAACAATCATCCCTTTTGGATAATTAGCCCAGTTATGTTCTTTTTGATATGATAAATCACTTAAATCAAATGAGACAACGCCATTATCTTTAAAGTTATTTGACATGATATTAATTGTTGTATCATCACGTTTTGTTGCAACTGCATATGTGCCTAATGTAATTGCTGTTGGGAAAACATGTCCACCATTGTAATCAGTATGTTCCCCAATTAAGTTGATACGACCTGGTGAGAAGTAACTTGCATTTGCGTCCACACCGTAAACATCTTTAAATTCGCTCTTTAATTCATTAATTTTCATTATATTTTCCTCCAATTTATTAACCGCTTTCATTTTACTAAATATTTACTAAAATTACAATCTTTTTACGACATTCTTTTTATTATGGTAAACTGATACACATAACCAATCAATCAGGAGGTAGTCATGGCAACACTTAAAGACATTGCACAGTTGGCAAAAGTTTCTAATGCAACTGTTTCTCGCGTGTTAAATTACGATCAAACATTATCCGTTGGCGACGATACACGTAAACGAATCTTTGAAGCAGCTGAAAGTTTAAATTATTCAAAAAATAAAAAGAAATCCAGTACACCTCAAGGTAAGATTGCTATTATCGAATGGTATACAGAAAAAGAAGAATTAGATGACCTGTATTACCTTTCAATTCGAATTGGTATCGAACGTAAATTAATTGAACTCGGTTATGAAATTACACGTTTTTTCCAAAATGATCAATTTAGCGCCTTGACTGATACTCTTGGTGCTATTGTTATCGGTAAATACAGTGCAGCACAAATAGCCGGATTTAAAGAACTAAATTCTAATTTAGTTTTTGTTGATATGAACACACTAAATTTTGGTATTAGTTGCGTCATGACTGATTTCAAAACGCCAGTTACAACCGTTATTGACCATTTTAAAAAACAAAATTTAACTAAAATTGGCATGATTGCAGGACAAGAAAGTACATTTGATGATGTCAATTTAGGCCCAGATTCCCGCTTCACTCACTTTAAAAATCACTTAGAACGTACTAGCAACTACCATCCCGAATGGGTTTATACAGGCGATTTCACGCCAGAATCAGGTTATCAATTAACCTTGAAATTATTAAATGATCAATCAGATAATTTACCAGAAGCGTTGTTTATTGCAAATGACGCAATGGCTGTCGGTGCATTACGTGCATTAAATGAAATATCAATTAAAGTGCCTGAACAAATCAGTTTAATTAGTTTTAATGACACATCTATTGCTGAATATACTTTCCCAACGCTTAGTTCAGTTAAAGTTTATACAGAAAAAATGGGTCAATCTGCTGCAGAACTATTAGTCAATCAAATGTCGATGACTGAAATTATCCCTCAGATTATTACCATTGGAACAACCTTAACACTTAGGAATAGTTCCAAATAAAAACAACTGGTATTCAGAAATTAATCTGAACATCAGTTGCTTTTTATTTTTTATTACGACCAATTAACCAGAATACTAGACCAACAGCAAGTAAAATTAAACTACCCACTAACATGGTATTAAATGTGTCACTGATATAATTATTCACAATATCAGTAAAAACAGAAGCTTTACTAGACACAATACCAATTAGGCCACTGTACAAGGCAATTGCAGAACCAATTGAAACTAGAACACCACTCCAGATTGCACTGAATCCGACGTATTTAAGCGGTATAAAGAATGCCCGATTAATAGCCAGTAAGAGTAGCGCAAAAATAACAGAAGCTATTAAACTATACATAAAGGCTGTTTGGACTATTACTTTTACCGAACTAACTGTACTAGCAATTTTTGAAAGATATGGCGTTTGGATATTATTCGTCAAATATTCACTTAAATTACTTTTAAAAGTTGCGACAATCCCATCAATTTTAGCGCTAACCAACGGATTTGATGTGTCCGTTTTTTTCATAACGTTGCTAGCAACTTGATTGGTAATCTCAGTTGGATTGATGACAGTTTGTTTTCCAGCATATACGTTACTAAAACTATTTTTCGCAATGTTAGTAACTTGTTGATTCGTTAAAGCATCTTTAACAGCTGACGTTGGCACATCATTTAATGTCGCAATACTTGAAATACCATCATTCATCTGTCGTGTCACAAGTGTCACGTTCGAATCTGTTAAAATTTTTTCTTCAGTATAAGTTTGATTCAAAACGGTTATTTTTAAGACACTTGTCACAAATAGTACGATTAAACTAAGGCTCAAGAAGAAAGATATCCAGCCGTTTAGACCTTTATGGTTGTCTATCTGATAGGTCTCAGTATGTTGCTTTTGGAATTCTGCACGCATGATTCTATCCCCTTTTGTTAATTCTCAAATTATTTAAATTTTAACATTCAATTGTAGGTTAATTGTACGCGACATGATTGAAAAATGGTAGTTTGATTTATTAATCATGAAATTTTATCATTATGCCCCATTATGTTATTATCCCAGTAATTACTGTTTAACTTTTTCAAACTAGAAAGAGGTTATATCATGCCTAATAGCTTAGGATTAATTTTAAAAGAAACTCGCCAATCGCTACACTTAACTCAAAAAGAAGTTTCCAAAGATATTTGTGCGCAATCGATGCTTAGTGCTATTGAAAATAATAAATACATACCTAATGCACAGCTCTTAATCCAACTATGTCATAAATTATCGATTACTTTAGACCAAATAAGTCTTCTGGAAAATTTTGATATCAGTTCAGAAAATGAATTCAATGAACGTGTATCTAAGTTATGTAATCAACACCAATACAAAGAGTTACTCCAGTTTCTAAATAAAGAAACGGTTACCAATAATTTAAAAACGGATAAGCAACTTCAGGCATACTATTATTATATCGGTATTGCAACTCTACATACTGAAAATAAATTGATTGCTACCGAAAAATATATTAAGTTGTCCCTTGCTTCCAGTAATAAAATTCTGCCAGATACCCTTACCCGACTTGGTACCGTCTCTTTGGCCTTTATATATGCAAAGCAAAATTTACAAAATAAGGCTGAGAAATATATTGATCAGACTTTTATGGACTTTAATAAATTATTTTATGAAGAAAATCAAAATATTTTATTCTATTTGACAGCACTTATTTATTTTAAGCTCAATAATTTAACAATGTCTCTTAATTGGATAAACAAGTCTGTTAAATTCGCTACTGATCATAACTCACACTATATGTTAGCCAACTCTTTTTATTTAATGGCTCAAATTGCAAAAAGAGCAGAAGATAAAGATAATTTTTTAGCCGCTACTGAAAAGCAACAGCTACTAACTGGCCTTTTTAATGAACAAATTTATAAAAATATTTAGAATATCAGAATACTGATTTTTAATTTTTACTCAAATTGGATAGGATGAAGTCATCAAATAAAAGGAGGTTTCATCCTATGGAAAAACCACTATTTTCAAATGTTATTTCAATCAAATCAAGTAAAGAAAAAATCGCGTTGTTTTTAAAAAATCCGGAAACTTTACTGAAATGGATACCTGATATTATTCAGGTACAGCCAATTGACAACAATAAATTCAATATTCACAGAACAGATTCTGCTTTGAATAAAAATGAGGAAATTTCTGTTAGTTCAGAAAATGATACAATCTACTATGAAAGTACCGGAGGAAAACTCGAATACACTCTAATTTTTAATTTGACTAGTAAAAATGCAACAACATTATTAGAAGAAAATTTTTACTTGTCTGAAAATGATCATTCACATTTACCATTAAAATTACTCATGCCAATCGCTAAACATGCCTTTAATTCAAACTTACAAAGCTTTAAACGAATAATTGAAAACAACTAAAAAAGAGATTCCTGCAAGGAGTATGGCTAATTTTTGTTACTTCTTGGTAGCTTGTAAAATTAATCCGAACGCTGTTCGGACAAAAAAGGTCAGCTTCCTTTAAAATGGTGTTTACCACAAACACACTTTCTAGGAACTGATCTTTTGTCTAGTATAACCTAATCTGAACGAATTAAAATTGAAACTTTCTGTGAGTTAGAACTATCTAATTCTGAAATGACCATCATTTAAACCGTTCACCAGGTTTCAAATTATAGTTGCAGCGCCTTAATGATTTCAACTTTTTTAAACTATATAATATAGATTTTTGTTTCTAAAAATCGTTATAAAAAACAAATTTAACACCATCATAGCTGCCTTTCAAGAGAAAAATTTCAAATTCTTTTACACAAACGTTAATATATTGTTCTACATCCTCTTTTTTAAGTAAACCTGGAAAGTCTTCGATAGACATATCATCAAAATCAGCATCCAAGTCTTCAATAATTTCACTAATATCACGATCAATTATTTCGTTGACCCCAGTCGATAAGTATTTGTTATTTTTCAAAGTTACCAGTTTATATTGTTTTATCAGAATACCATTATAATAGTGAAAGTCTAAATAGAATCTTCGTAGCGCTTCATCCTTACTATAACTCATGTTTTCTAAAATATATTTTTTATAAACAGTTTTTAGCCAAATATCATCAGATATAAGATGAAGATAATATCCTAGTTGAAACGTATTCAAACATGTTCCATACTCCTCTAGAAACATGTTTGGAAACATATCATGTTCTCCATCTTCGCGTTTCACCATAAAGTGCGTAAGCTCTTTGGGTGTTCTCGAATTTTTGTTAACATCTGGAGTAATACTTCCAATTAAAAAATCATTTCCAAACCCATGCTTATTATTTATTACTTGTGCAATTGATAAATGCATTATTCTTGATCCCATTTGTCTAACATCCTTTTTTTACTGTGTGAGTATAATAATCTTGTAAGTATAATTTACTGTCATTTGCATAAAAACCCTCTTTAATCATGAGATGTGGCAACGCAACACAATTTTTCCCCATTGTAACACCTGGATATGTCATAGTGTAAGCTCCAATGCGACAGTGATCACCTATAATGGCTCCAAATTTTGAACTTGTTTTTAAATATGTTTTATCATCGAAAAAAATTTTTTTTGTTTTATGCCATCCAGTCGCGTCAATTTCATCATACAAGTTAAAGCTGGAAGTCGACGCATAAGCTGAAAAGTTTACATCACTTCCAATAAAAGACCGCGTTATTGTATTAAAGTGTGCAATATGCGTATCATCCAGAATCACACTATTAATAATCTCCGAGGAATGCCCAATTATAGTATTTTCCCCAATATAACAGCCACCTCGAATAAATGCACTTTTCCCAATCAATGCATTGTCTTTGATGACTGCTGGGCCTTTGATGTAAGCAAACCCCTGAATAATAACATTTTCACCGATATACACATTCCCCTCAATAATTGCACTCTTTGATATTTGGCTACTATTTGCAGTGTATGAATGATTTAATCTAGTTAGATCCACATAATTAAAATTATCCAAAAAATCAACAACAGTTTGCTTCAACATACCATTACGCAATCTCTCATCATTAACGTCTATAAAATTGTGTAAATCAACAACGTTCTTAGTTTTCATTATTTCCACCAGCTTTACTCAACTCTCCATTTAATAATTCCGTTTTAGTTCCAATCCAAGTTCTAATTGAGCTTAAACCATATTTATTGAACATATATTTTCTTTTCCTTAGCGTATATTTTTTAGCTTCTTCGGTGCTTACTGTATTTTTATTTTTTTCATGTGGATAGTGAACTGCAATCGCAGATCTATCAAGGATAAATCTAATATGATGCACAAATGCGTTAATAGCGAAATCTGCATCCTCTCCACCATAAGTTGTGTAAGCCTCATCGAATCCTCCGATTCTTTGATAGGCATCTTTTGATATTCCAATATTACATGACCAACCAATTACCCATGGTGCTGGCCACTTAGACAAATCATCTCCCATTGACTGGTATACTGATTCACGGCGATCATACGCATTTAAATTCAATAATACTTGAATCGTGCCATCGACATCCGCCGCATTAAAGTTATCAATAATTGCCTGTTTATATTTATCATGATCATCAAATCCCGCAACATAACCAATCACAAAACTATTTTCATTATTTACTAAAATTCTATGGTACTCACTCACAAATGTACTACAAACTGCAATACCAGCATCAATAAATACGAGATATTTACCCCCAGAGATATTTGCTCCAGCATTTCTCGCTTCAGAAACCTTAAATCCATTATCCGACTGATAATAGTACTTAATATTCAGTGATGTCTCAAATGCCTTAACAATTGAGATTGTTTCTTCAGACGATCCATCATCGACAACTATTACTTCAAAAGTCGTATTATTCAGTTTTTGTTTAAGTAGTGACTGCAAACTAATTTCAAGTAATTTATTCCGATTGTAGGTTGGAATGATTACGGATATATCAAAATTTTCCATTACTATGCGCTCCCTTTAAGACTAACTTAGTGCTATTATTTTCGTACAGCTTTAAAAACGGTGTGTAAACAACAAAAGACATAATGATAATTACGATTTGAAACACAACATATTTATAACTTCCTAGCAAAAAGCCTGAAATTAATGGTGGTGTTATCCACGGAAGAATGACACCGTTAAACGGCGGAATAACTCCATATAGAATACAAAGATATAAAGACATTCCGGTAATAACTGGAATAAAAATGAACGGTACTACCATGTATGGATTCAATACAATTGGTAGTCCAAAAACTATTGGTTCGTTAATATTAAATAAACAAGGTACAAAAGCACCTAATCCTAGCTTGCGATTACCTGACTCTTTTGAAAAAATAATCATTGATAGAATAAGCCCTATACTAATACCGCTTCCTGTCATAGTAATAAATTGATTTAAAAACTGTTGAGTTACTATATGCGCTCCATTCACTATTGTTAGATTATGGTGTGCTGCTATAATCGACTGGTTTTCAATAGTATTTGTCAATAAAATCGGTGTTATTACTCCACCAATAACGGAATTACCGTGAATGCCAAAAAACCAAAAAACTGAAATCAATGCCGAGATAGAAATCACACCAAAAAACGTGTCCGATAAGTTTTGTAAAGGAAGCTGCAAAAGAGTATAAATAGTCTCTACGAAGGTTCTTTTTATGATAAATTGAAATACAAATTGAACGACACCTATAACAATAAAACAACAAAACATCGGAATTAAAGACTCAAAAGCTATTCCAACATTACTCGGTAAATCTTTAAAAACTTTATTTCCAATCCTTAAGTTAACAATCTTTTCAAAGAAAATAGGGATGAGTATTCCGATTAACATCGCTGCAATAATCCCCTTGCTTCCAATCCAATCAATGGTTATATTCTTTACTATTTTTACATTTTCTGCTCCACAAAGAACTAAAAATGAAATTAGTGCGGTAATAGTTGTTTCTAGTTTTAATTTTTCGTTTTTAGTCATCGAAAAAGCAATTCCTAAACAACTTACTACACCTAAAATGTTGAACGAAAAAGTAATCAATCGATTCATTAAGACTTTCAAATCGGGATTAATATCAAATTGTACAAGAATAATGAAAATAGAACTTACAATTGTAATGGGGATGGTATATATCATCCCATCTTTGATTCCAGTCAAAATTCTGGAATTGAAGAAACGATTAGTTGCCGATGTAAGCGATTTCATTTATTCTACTTCTTTCTTCACATAATTACTTATATCACTGTATACATTTATTAAATATCTAGCAGCAGTCTTGACAGGCAACGGACTATCATTATAAGTAAATGACTTATTAATGCTTTGAAGCATTGTTATATCATTATAATCATCTCCGACAGAATACACATTATTAATATTTACTTTTTTTATGTTAACCAACCAATTAATTGCAGTACTCTTATCAATACCCACACGCGTAATGTCTAAGTATTTTCCATTGCGATTGAAATTCAATATTCTTTTCGTTGCTATTTTCTCACTTATAGCATTGATAATTTTAGTACTTGCTACGACAGTAATTGAACAAATATTATCCGAGCTAGGATTTAATTTATCGAAACTACGTAATTCATTGTCACTACTTGAAATCATAATTCGTTCGATTGAACTCAAGTATTTATTAATTATTTCTTTTATCGCATTGATCTGCTCCCCGTTCAGATAGAATGCTTTAATAATCTGACCTCTACTATCAATTACTATTGAGCCATTTGATGCTAGAGCGTAGTTAAACTCAGGTAGACCATATTTTTCTTTCGCATTGACTATCGATTTTGGAGATCTTCCGGTGGCCACAACAAAGAGATCATTTTCTTTGTTGTGTTTCGCAATAGTCTCTCTTGTATTCTTATCTACAAAGTCACCTCTCAAAATCGTTCCATCAAAATCACTAACTAGCATATTCATTTAATCACCCCTACATATTATTTCCGCGAACCAAATCTTTTTAACCCCCATATCATTTTTACTCCTACACAGTTCGCTACACCCACATTATTTACCTAATGTCTAGATATTTCAAGGGAATTTTTTTATATATGTTATTTTGAGATTTTGAATCAGTATTAAATAACCACTCGGTTCAATTTTAATACCGCTCAGATTTAAAGATTAACTGATTATTCTTTTAAAAAGGGCTCTTTGTCAACTGGTGTTGGTGGCGGAATACTAAGGTATTTGTCGAAAGACAGATGCCTTTTCTTATGCAAAATTAATTCAATTCGGGTAAAGAAATGCTGGTTATTTTTGAATCCATAACAATTACGTTTAAGGTAGATTGTGAAAAACTATAATCGTTTTCTATTTCTTCTTGTCTTATTATCATTGTTGCATCCTCCTTTCCATACTTTATTTATTACTTCAACACATATCGCGTATTGTCCCACAATATCACTGCTAGTTACGATCACAAACTACTCTACTTTATGCTATCCTATTTTAAAATCGGTTAAAAAAAAGTATATTGCAGGAATCTCTTTTTTAGTTGTTTTTATTTAAATGAACATCTAAGACAAATTTATTATGATTGCTCACAAATCTTGACGTCGAATATTCAAAGGCGCGGCCTTTTTGATCATAAGCGATTTGATCAATTACAAAAATTGGACTATCCAAGGAAACTTCTAAAACTTGACTAGTTTCTTTGTTTGCTGGTTCAGCATAAACCACTCGTCTTGCATCTGTTAACTGTAAGTTCGCGTGACTCCCTAAATAGTCATACACGGATCCTGATAATACCTTTTCATCGATAGGCGCAATTGAGACCGGCATCACTGAGTGCTCAAAACTATAGACCTTTTTATTAATCAATCTAACCCTTTTAATTTCATAAACTGGATCATTAGATAATATTTGTAGATTTTTTTGTTCTATTTCTGTTGGTAATCGGGCATTAAAATGTATTAATTTACTTGATATTTTTTGATCTCGATGTGAATATGTGACACCAACAGGTAAATCTAGAGGCAACATCTCCGTAGATTGACTATCCATTCTTGGTCGCACATACGTCCCTGACCCTTGCTTACTATAAACTAATCCTTCATCAATTAGTAAATTTAATGATTTTTTTAACGTTAATCTAGAAACTTGGTATTTTTCGGTTAATATTTCTTGAGTTGGCAGTAAAGCCCCGGCACGATAATGATTTGTTAAAATATCTCGTTTAATATCTGAGTATATTTCTCGATATCTGTACATTTGTCTACCTCATTTCTATACATTTGTATATACATATTATATTATATAATTTAATTTGTAAACACGTTTCATTTAAATATGTATTTACAAATTAAAAAGATGTTGTTATACTTTGTTTATAGAAAGCGCTTTCTATAAACAAAATTAAAAGGAGTCTTTATTATGCATTTTAACTTAGAAAAAATCCAGGGGCCACTCTTAAAAGTTTCAGCATGGGTTGAAAGAAATACCATTTTACAAGCTATTAAGAATGCCTTTGTTAGAACAATTCCGTTTACTGTTGTCGGATCATTCTCAAATCTAATCAAAATGGAACTTGATGCATTAATTAAAGCAAAAGATATTCATAATGTCATTTTAACAAGTATTAGTGACTTATTCGGCTACATTGGTACTGCTACTCTTGGTATTGTTGCACTAATCGTTGTTTTTTCATCAGCATACTCGTATGCAATGGAATTAAAAAAGGACGAAAAAAATAAAGGTTTAAATCCAATTATTGCCACATTATTGGCATTCGCAGCATACTTCGTCATGATTCCTAATAACGTTAACTTTTTGGATAGCAAAGCTAAAGTTGTTGAAGGTTTTTCAACTTCATTCTTTAGTTATGAAGGTATGTTTACAGCCTTAATTGTTGGAATGCTTGCCGTTTCGTTGTTCGCTCGATTCGCAAGAAGTAAGTTCACGATTAAAATGCCTGGTAACGTACCACAAAATGTTTTCGATTCATTTTTCTCATTAATTCCAATTTCCGAAGTACTTATTATTTTTGGTATCGTAAGAATTACAATACAGTCACTTGGCTATGTTTCATTAGTACAAATGATTGCTGATATTGTTATCTCACCAATGTTAAGCGTTGGTGTTGGGCTTCCAGCTATTATTATTGTTATTTTATTAGAACAAATCCTTTGGTTCCTTGGTTTACATGGTTTCAATATCGTCTGGGGCGTTATTTCAGCCTTCTGGTTACCACTATTCCTTAAAAACGTTGCAAAATTTGCTGAAACTCAAAGTTTTGCTGATATTTCAATTTCACCTAATACAATGACAAATGTTTACGCCATGATTGGTGGTTCTGGTGCAACATTTGGTTTAATTATTGCAATGCTGATTTTCACAAATAAAGGTGAAAAAGAGCGAGAAGTTGCAAAACTAGGTTTCATTCCAAGTTGTTTTGGTATTAATGAACCTGTTATTTTCGGTTTACCTATTGTTTTAAATCCACTAATGTTCATTCCATGGATTGTTGTACCTGTCACAAATGCAATTATTGCATATGTTGTAACTTCAATCGGTTGGGTTGTACCTCTTGTAGTTTTAAATTCTGGTAATGAACCTATTTTCATTAGCACTTGGGTATTAGGTGCATTCCATCTAAGCCCAGTCGTTTTAACTGCTGTTTTAGTTGTCTTAGATACTGCACTATATGCTCCATTTGTTATTATCAACCAACGCCATGAACGTGCAGAAGCAAGAAAATTGGATGCAGACATGGTTACAGAATAATCTGAATTTAATTCAAGAGAAGAAAGGGTGTTTCATTTGAAACAGATTCATGCAATCGCACATACTCATTGGGATTTTGAATGGTATTTTACACGTCAAGAGGCTCGAATTCAATTTGCCTTCCATATGGACGAAGCTTTTGAGGCATTATCTAAAAATGAACTAGATTATTATCTATTAGATGGACAGATGTCAATTATTGATGATTATCTAAATACAGCTCCAGAAAAAGAAGATCTTATCAAAAAATATGTTTCTATGGGTCGTTTACTCATTGGACCTTGGTATACTCAAATTGATGAAATGGTTACTTCTGGAGAATCTATTGTTCGCAATATCAGAATTGGATCAAAGCTAGCTGACAATTTAGGTGGCGTAATGAAAGTTGGGTATCTCCCAGATTCATTTGGACAAGGACAAGATATGCCAAAAATATATAATGGATTTGGTATTAATAGCACCGTTTTCTGGCGTGGGTTCCCTACAGAAAACGATTCCCGCTATTTTTACTGGACAAGTAATGACTCCTCCAAAGTTTTAGTTGCTAATATTAAAAATGGCTATTATGCAGGTGTAGATTTAGTTGAAAATGATAACTTTTTCGATTTAACGGAGAAAATCTCAACGAATACTACATCTGACAATCTTGTTTTACCAATTGGTGGCGACCAGCGAGCTATCGATCATAATTTAAAAGATAGACTTGCAACTGCTAATAGTGTTCTTTTACAATCTGATTCTGTTATTCAAGAAAGTACGTATCCAAAATTTTTTGATGCATTAGCTAAGGAGTCCAATTTACCATCATTTAATGGAGAATTCATTGATCCATCAGATTCTAAAATACATCGAGGAATCTATTCTTCTCGTTACGATTTAAAACAGCTTTACGATAAATTAGAACGGAGAATGACTTATGAAGTCGAGCCTTTAATGGCTATTGCTACACATCAGGGTATATCTGAAAAGCAAGGTTTAATTGATGATATTTGGAAGACTATTGCCCGTGGACAAGCTCATGATAGTTCCGGTGGCTGTAACAGTGATAAAACAAATCAAGATATCTTACATCGTGGAATTGTGGCAGATCAATTATCTCTTTCACTCAAAGATTATCTACTTCGTAAACTAAGTATTTCTATTTCAGATAAAAAACAATTAAATTTATTTGCTTGGAATCCACTTCCTTTACCAGTTAATGAAATTCGTGAATTCGAAGTTAGTACTTCTTTTGCTAATTTTAATCTTAAAACAATAGACGGCATTGATGTTCCTTTTGATATTATTTATCAAAAGGAAGAAAATGCAGCAGTTTTACGCCGTGATCAAACTGAAATGACTGATGATTTTTATTATATTACTAAAATTGCTTTTAAAACGATCATATCAGCTACAGATTGGACTGGCTACTGCATTCAGTCCGTCTCTGAAAACAACCCAGTAAATACATTAGAAGTATCTACTGATATTCAAAATGATTTCTACAAAATTTCTTTTGATGACGGGCAATTAAATCTTAAAACAAAGTTTGATAATCACTCATATTCTAATTTTATGACAATTGAAGATAGCGGTGATGAGGGTGATACGTATGACTACTCTCCTGCATTCAAAGATTGGTTATTAACTTTAGATTTTTCAAAATCTGATTCAATAACATTTAAATCAGGAAAATTATATCAAATTATGTCAATTACTGGTTCGTGGACCTTACCAATCAACTTAGAGGAGCGTGCACTAAAAACTAAAACTGGTCGATTAAATTATCAATTAACATTAACATTAACAAAAAATTCTAACGTTATTAAATTTAAGATGCACATTGATAATACTATTCTTGATCATCGTATGCGACTTATTTTAAATACACAATTAACGAATGTCGTTAGCTCGTTCGCAGATACCCCATTTGGTATCATTGAACGTCCTACTGAAGACAAACACCTTAAAGACTGGGAACAAATTGGTTATAAGGAAGAACCAACAAGTATGCGACCAATGATTCATTTCGCTAATTCACATAATAAAGAAGTAAGTTGGTCTTTTCTAACCTTAGGTACGAAAGATTTTCAATTAATTGATAAATCTTTTGATAAATTAGCGATTACATTGTTTAGAGGAGTAGGTTTCTTAGGACGTCCTGACTTAATGCGCCGTCCCTCAGATGCTTCAGGTCTACAAACAAAAATTGTATCAACTCCGGATAGTCAATTAAATAAAGAATTAATATTTGAAGGTGGGCTAGTTGTTGAAGCTGACTTCAAGCCTATTGAACTTCAAAATAAGCATCGCCAATTAAGTCAAAATGAACTTTTCTATCAAGATCAAATAATAAATCGCTTCTCAACACCTTTACAATATTTCATGATGAATCCAGCAAAGACTAACGTTAATCACAATTCAATTATGTCCGTTCAAAATTTAAAGGTCATTATGAGTAGTTTTTCAATATCAGATGATAAAACTGGATTTGAACTTCGTCTTTATAATCCAACTGATAACGTTATCAATCAACCTGGCAATCTCTCATTAAATACTACTTGTAACATTGCTGAACTCGATTTAAATGGTAAAGTTAGCCATTTCATTAATTCAAAAGTTACCACCGTTGATTTACTATCGTTTGGTCCAGGAGAAATTAGAACTTACGGTATCTTTCCAATTAAATAAGTAATTATGATAACTTACGATTTGAGGTATTTAAATGATAAATCAAGAAAAACTAATTAAACAAGTTACGGATTATTCAGAAACAATTTCACTTTCTTCAAAAAAATCTACTGCATTATTTCGTAATGTATTCATTGATACACTAACAAATACGGTTAAAGTACAAAATGATTCAGATATATTCATTGCTACAGGAGATATTCCTGCCATGTGGCTCAGAGATTCGACATTTCAGATACTACCTTATCTTTCACTAACAGATAAGATTCCAGAAATAACATATCTCATCCATGGCGTTATTAATCAACAACTTGCCTATATTAAACATGATCCTTATGCAAATGCATTTAACGAAACTAGTTCTGGTGCACACTACACAGTTGATAAATCAAATATTCCAATATCTGATCTCGTTTGGGAGAGAAAATTTGAAATTGATTCATTATGCGCCCCTATCCATTTGGCATCAGAACTTTATCAAAAATCTGGATATTCAAAACATTTAGACAGTAACTTTTGGCAAACTGTAAAGTTAATTGTGGATACCTTTATTACGGAACAACATCATGAAACTTCCGATTATATTTTTAATCGTTCTAATGGTCCCTCAACAGACACATTGAGTCATGGTGGTAAAGGTGCACCAATTGGGTATACAGGTATGGTTTGGAGTGGTTTCCGCCCAAGTGATGATGCCTGCTTATATGGTTATCATATTCCAGGTAATTGCTATATCATTTGTGTCCTAGATGAGTTGCTTACCTTATCTAAAACACAACCAGCTCCAGTCGAGCTACTTAAAAGAATAAGTCGTCTCCGATCTGAAGTTGAATCTGGAATTGAAAATTTTGGAATCGTATCAGCTCCAAATTCTAATGAAACTATTTTTGCCTATGAGGTTGATGGCTTAGGTAATATCAATTTAATGGACGATGCTAACGTACCTAGTCTATTATCTCTCCCATTTATTGGTTATATTTCACCTGATGACTCTATCTACCAAAAAACGCGTAAATTTATTCTGAGTGATCAAAATCCCTATTATTACTCGGGAAAATATTTAAAAGGGATTGGCAGTCCTCATACACCAAAGGAATATATTTGGCCGATTTCGTTAGCGATGGAGGGATTAACATCAAATAATCCGGAAATTATGCAAAATAATTTAGATATCATTAGTCAAACCGATGATGACACATTACAATGTCATGAAGGAATTAACGTTAATGACCCAAGTCAATTTACTAGAGACTGGTTTTCTTGGGCAAATATGACTTACTGTCAACTTGCTTTACGATATCTGAATATTTAATAATATAGTTAATTTAGAGTAGAGAAATCTACTCTTTTTTTAGGCTTATAACTAATTCAAATCAAAAAAATATTATCATTGAGTATGATAATATTTTTTAAGTATCTCTATTAATTCTTGTTCAACGCCAAGTACATCACTATCCGTCCCTAATCCAGTGATAATATATGTCTCCAGTGCTGAATTCAAATAATTTTTGCTCATAAAATTTGTAATAACTAAATCATAATTCTTAGTAGACTCGTAAACATCTATGTTGACTCGTAAATTAATATTTAATTCCCGACTGGCGTACATCATAAACATTTCCTTAACGCGCTCCTCAGTATTTAAATCCACACCTACCGTTAATAATTTTTCTTTTGCCAATAAACGCGCATTAAAAATTGACATAATCGTCTTGATAAATGAGTCACCATACCTTGAATAAAAGGCATACCATTCGGGATCGCCCTTCGATTCTTCAATCATTGCACTCATGGCATTTTTTACATTTTTAAGAACTAACTCATTATCTTTTCTAAGGCGATAATCTTCCATCATATCTGTACTAGCAGATTTTAAAACGCCGTGAAATAAAAAGGCTTCTGTACAAATTGGATATAAAGACTCACTTAAATCGCCTCCAGCAACCTGAATACCTAAGCTATTCTCAAAGCCATTTTCTAAAAATTCAACAGCTTGTTGCAATTTATTATTATTTTTACGATTAACGGCCACGAAATCATGGGCAACAAAGGTGCTCCATGGTACTGGCACAAAAGCCGTGGTCCAAGCGTAAAGTAGTGCACTTTCAAAATGAATATCAACTTTATGCTTAAACTCTTTAACAATTTCGCCAAATTCTTCTTCAACGCTATCGAACAAAGAATTATTTTTTATCATGTCTTCTAAAACAACTGAAATACTACGATTATCTTGATCGTTAACCATCATTCGTTGACTTGTTACTTTTAACCAAAGCTTTACTCTAACTAAACTACTATCATTCACATTAAAATCAAAATATTCCTCAAACCGTTGGATGACTGCCATAATAATGCCATTTTCACTTGATTGTTCGAATTTAAAATCAATTCCTAAAAACAATGAATAATAAAAAAAGCGAATTTGACTTTCGTTACCTAACATCACACCATGAGAAATTTTCACATGAAATTCTTCTAAAAGAGAATTTAATCGCTTAATCCTTCTAAAAATAGAAGCCTCACTGACATTTAATTTAGTATCTAGATTCTCAACTTTTGCATTACCTTTAGTATAAAAGGCCATTAAAATCTGATAATTTATCGATTTTTTTATATACCGATAAATCGTTTGATTAAAATTCATTTCGCCTTTACCTAATAATTGGACGTTATTTTTTGTAATAATCATGTAGGGTTCATCCCCGGAATTTAAATCTTTATCCAATTGTTGTAAAGCAACTTTTACAGCCGTTTCAGAAACATTTAATTGCTCACGTAATCGTTTTCTTGATAAACCAGTTTCGTTCAAAGCTAATATTTAAATAATTTCGCAAATTAGCCATTCTTGTTTATCGAGAATGTTTTTCTTGTACAAATGCTTACCTCCGAGTATTTCCAATCATTAACATAAATATTTTTTTGAGTTAAATTTTTATCCCCAATACCATACTTAAAAAATAACTTATTCCCCAGAATTATTATCCTCTTTATGTTAACATTTAACCTATTTCATGTCATTTTTTATTCTAATTTCTCTCCAAATACTAACGATATCTTATCTATCATTTAACTTGACATCTAAGTTAAATTAATTCAATTTCCTACTAAAATAACCCTTAACCAGGAAAGTTTCTTGGTTAAGATCTATTATTTGAAGATGACGATCTACCATGGACAATTCTAATTTATTACTATCCAATTTAAAGTTATCGAAAAATTTAAAACCTAAAATAATTGAAATTAATTTAACTAAAGAATACAAAGACAGAAAAATTGTGCATTCTATAAAAAAATAACATAATCCATTATTAATCATTATCATTTATAATTGAATAATTCTAAGAATTGATTTTGATAATTTCTCACGTTTCTCATCTGTTAACGTACTAAAATATTGTAATAATTCTAAAGTAGGTATATCCGAAAACTGTTGCCTACTAAAGAAGTCTGACAATTCCAATTCTAGCGCACTGGCAATATCAGATAATTTATTAATACTGATATTAGCAACGTCCCCTCGTTCAATTCTAGAAATCAAACTAATAGAAACGTTAGACTTTTCAGCAAGCTGCTCAATTGTTAGACTAAGTGCCTTACGTTTTTTTCGAATTAACTGACTTATCGTTTTAACCATTAACTTTCTCCAATCACGAATCTTATTTTACAATAAGTGAAATCAAAGAAAGCTTAAAGATTTTTAAAAACGTTAATTTTAGCAAAAAGCATATTATTATACTTGTTATCATTATAATAAGAATTATATAAACCATATTTAAGTGATCTAAATTTGATTTTTACTAGCATATGAAATGGTACCATATTACTCAAAAGTGCTGCCTAAATCTAGTAATTAAAATAATTGTTACAAAAAAAGTTATCAACTTAATGATAACTTTTCATTTTGTTTATAATTAATCGTTTAAGTTATAACGTAATTTCATTTGTTCGGAACCAGATATAACCATTTCACCTAACAATTGTGTTTGACGTTTTAATGATTCTGTAGCTAACTTATTATTCATTTCTTCTAAAAATGCTGTGATATTTGCTTGTGAACTAACTGCCTTATCAGCAACATTTTGAATTTCATGGTAAGCACTCATTGCTTCAAGTTCAAATGTATTTCGCATATCTACGTAGAAGTCATAATTCGTATCGCCCAACAATGCAGTTGTACAACTGAGCCAATACATATTATTTAAATCAAATTCACCTGTCGCATTTTTATATGATTCTGGTGTGTCATTAACGTTCGCATAGAATGGCACAATTGTATTAAACGTATTTGCACCATAAGCTAACCAGTGAATCCCAGCAATCTCATCAGGTACATCATTACGAACTTGTAATAAATGTACATTATGATTACGGTTAATCCCAATTGGACGGAATCGTGTTTTAATATCTTCTGGCGCACTACCATAAGGATCGTATTCCGTATTTTCAAAATGTGCACTCAAAACAAATTTAACATCTTCAATTGAAATTTTACGATTTGCATGACAAATGAAAGGTAAGTCTTGATCCATTGGATCTTGAATAATTTCAGGATTGAAATATTGTTGACCGTACCATGTACGGGGATTATTGTAGACCGTATCTTTAATTGATGCACTACCAAAGATATGACGTAAATTGTAACCCTCAAAATCAGGATTTAACTTATTATTATCAATTAAGACTTTTAAATCTTCAGAACAAAGTGTGTCTTCTGAATCAAAATCAAACATATCAATATTTCGACGGTTAGGTGCAACAACATAAGCGTCATCCGGAATACGAACAGCTGCCCAATGATGGCCACCGATTGTTTCAAGCCACCAAACACTATCATTATCGGAAAATGCGATACCATTTGGTTCATATGTGCCATGTGTTAAGAGTAAATCGCCTAAACGTTCAACCCCTTCTTTAGCACTATGAATATATGGTAAGACGAGCGTTACAAGATCTTCTTCACCAATTCCACCAGCAGCATAAGGATCAAGCCCTTGAATACGTGGATTACTTGTAATTGTTTCTGTAGCAGACATCGTTACATTATCACTATTGATACCCGCTGCAGGCCAAATTCCGTTTGTTAAAAGTGAGTTTGGAATTGAGGTATAACGCATTGGATTATCTGGTAATTCTACCTTTACACCACTAATAACAGATTGATAATTACGTGGTTGATCTTCAGGTTGTACAACAACAAAACGTTGTGGATCTAAAGCTTCATGCCCATCATCATTTCGAGAAATCATTGTTGAACCGTCGATTGAAGCATTTTTACCAACTAAAATTGATGTACAAGAACCTTGAACTCTTTTTGTCATTTTCCACACACTCCTTATTGATTTTATACTAATAGTATAGCGGTTTTAGCGGTAAATTAAAAGCAGTCTTAACCCCATTTTTGGCGTTAAGACTGGCTCTACAATTTCGTTGACTAAAACTAATTGAAAGCGGTGAAAGGTATGTCCCATACCTGTATTATACAAAATTTGCGCAAGACCTATAATTTGAATAATTTTGTCATAAAGATATTAAAATCATATGAAAAGGAAAATGATATTGACTGTGACGCTACGGTACATCATATACTGACGGTAGTATACATTTTAAATAACAAAAATTATTGATGAATTTAACTGTCCTAGTTGTTTATTCACCTATCTTTGCGTAAATATTTAGGACGTATGGCTACCAACCTTATAAATAACAGAATACTCTGGTGAAAACATGAATTTATCTGAATTAGTACTATACGCCAAGGAAAAATATAATATTATCGAACAATACAAATGGCCTAAATTCCCTAGTTTTTCGGTGTTGGTAGATCCCAGCACAAATAAATGGGTGGCTGTTTTGATGCGTCAAAAAAACGCTACTTCTGGTGATAATATCGAGCGTTGTGACATCAAATACGCACAGGAAATACCAACTGATATTTTACCGTCTTACCTTTCGTCACCTTTTCGAATGCGCGGTCCGAAGTGGTTAGGCGTCCATTTTGACGACAGCACAGACCCAGATGTTATATATCGTATTTTTGATAATGCACTTGAAAAGAACGAACAAAGCGGTAATACGATTGTTCTAAACGCCGAACCTGAACCTATACAACAGCAACAATACCACGCGGTTCCTCTGACGTTTAAGGGAATGACTTCTGATGTCAAAGAAAATAAAATTCCTGAAAAAATGATAAAAATGAGCCAACTCTATGCTTACGGTGATAACTCTTTCAAGCAAAAATGCCGGAATTTTTATGTCCAAGGACAATTTATGGCCGACTACGAAGATGTTTTCTCCTACAATGTCGACATACACCGCTACTTTACAACCTACCATGATCTTGGTTTGAAACAATTACGCGGCTATTTTAGTTGGCGAACAAACATCCGAAAAGGCATTTATAAAAAAATCACGACCTCACTTGCATACCTATATTTGTATGAGTTGGTTAATGGCATAGGCACATCATCCGTGATAGACAGCCTACAAAAAATAAAAGCATTTGAAATCAATTATCTGGACTCCGGTATTGGAGATAATCGTATACGCTTAAACAGCCATAAATGGTTGTTTGAACTAGCAGTAATAAATGGTATAGAACCAGACACGACGTATCAGTACGCTGATACCGAAAAATTACAAAGAGATAATGCAATCATGATTTTAGGTGATCCAGAAAAGCATGAAGACAAAGCAGTATTTGATGCGCTTTGTCTTTTTGGAAGACATAAAATTTTGGCATCAGCTGTCCTTAAAAAACATGAAAAACACGGCACACAGTTATTCGCTCAAGTGTGGCGAACAGCTATAAAAATGGATAATAACTTATTTTCTGCGTGCTTTGGCACAATACATTCTCATCTTTGGTACCCTCTAGGCAACGCCGTATATTACCAAGTAACGCCACAACAGCCACTTATATACAAGTTGAATGATATCCGAAAATATACCTACAAAGATAATGCGTGGTACGAACAGAGTTACCAAAAATTTAACTTTCATCAAGAAAAGTTAGATGGTCTTTTGCGTGAAACAGATCGTATGTTACGACTTTATTTAAAAACTGGTTATCCTTTAAAAGCACGAGATGCAGAAACCTGGGCAGCACCGTACGTTAAAACTGTCATTGCAGCTGACCGTGATTCTCGTTTGAAAGCAGATAAGCCTAAGGTTACCATTCAATTTTCAAATTTAGATAAAATTAGAAGCGATGCGTTTGAAACACGAGACAGTTTGTTAACTGACGAAGAAAAAGATACTTCTGAAAACGTATTACCAAAGCATAATAACATATTGCCATCCACTGAACAGACTGGCCTCGAAAAAATACCTGTTATTGATTCAGAGCCTACGCTGTCACTAAGCAAGACCCAGTTAGAATTATTAAGCTTATTAGTTCGAGGCGAATCTGTCACAGACATGATCCGTGATATGCATGGCATGCCTGAAGTGATTACCGACACGTTAAATGAAACGCTTTTTGATGACATCGGCGACTCAGCTCTACAATGTGACGGCGATACCATCTTTCTTATTGAAGACTATCGGGACGATTTAATTGAAATAATTAGGAGAAATATGAAATGACAAAACAAACTCAAAAAGTACCAAAGCGCATTGCACAAACAGTATTAAATTCCTTAAAGGGTGGTGTTGTCCCTAGAATTGGACTACCTTACGTTACGGTGGGTAGAAAAAATGAAATTCAGGCACTTTTACACGATGTCGATATCATATCAGAAGGCGGTGCATCTTTTCGCTTCGTTGTTGGTAGATATGGCTCAGGTAAAAGTTTTCTGATGCAAACGATTCGTAATTACGTGATGAACAGTGGCTTTATTGTTGTCGATGCAGATTTATCACCAGAACGACGTCTTCAAGGATCAAAAGGTCAAGGTCTTGCAACCTATCGCGAATTAATTAGTAATCTATCTACAAAAACAAAACCTGAAGGTGGTGCACTTAACTTAATTTTGGATCGTTGGATTAGCAGCGTTCAAACAAAAGCAGCCAGCGACAGTGGCCTAACCCCAGGTGATCCTCGGTTGACTGCGATGGTAGATCAAAATATTTACACAGTCACTTCCTCAGTCAGTGAACTTGTATACGGCTTTGAATTTGCTAAATTACTTTCTTCCTATTATCATGCCTATGTCAACGCCGACGATGAACTGAAAGCAAAAGTCATCCGCTGGTTCCGTGGGGAATATGCTTTAAAACGTGAAGCCAAAAAGGACTTAGATATTAATATTATTATTACAGATGATAATTGGTATGAATATTTAAAACTTTTCGCTGCTTTCTTTAGATTAGCTGGTTATTCTGGCATGCTAATTATGATTGACGAGCTGGTAAATATCTATAAGATTCCAAATAGTATCACGCGTCAATATAATTATGAAAAACTGTTAACGATGTACAATGACACACTGCAAGGTAAAGCTAAATATCTTGGTATCATCATGGGAACTACTCCACAAGCTATAGAAGATAAACGTCGCGGTGTTTATAGTTATGAGGCCCTGCGTTCTCGTCTAGCTGAAGGTAAGTTTTCAAAACCAGGCGCTAGAGATTTGTTGGCCCCGGTCATCAAGTTAGAACCATTAACAGCTGAAGAGATGCTAATTCTATGTGAAAAGTTGGCTATTATGCATGCAGATCTCTATAGTTATGAAAAAAAGATGACAGACGATAACCTCGCCACCTTTATCCGAATTGAATATGAACGCATCGGAGCAGATTTAAATATTACCCCACGCGAGATTATCCGTGATTTCATTGAGGTATTAGACATTTTATATCAAAATCCAAATCTATCCATTGACACAATATTTGATTCTGATGAGTTTTCTTATGCCAAATCAGAGGCTGTTTCTAACAAAGTGGCTGACAATTTTTCTGAATTTACAATTTGAGAGGTATTCACATGGATATATATAACCGATATGCGCCTTTTATTCAAGACTACATTTACCGGTCTGGCTGGCGAACCCTGCGCGCTGTTCAAAATGCGGCCGGAGATGCCATTTTTAACACAGATAAGAATGTTCTTTTAACGGCATCTACTGCTTCTGGGAAAACGGAAGCTGCTTTTTTCCCTATTCTAAGCCTACTTGATGAACAACCATCAAGCTCAGTTGGAGTACTGTATATTGCCCCCTTAAAGGCTTTGATCAATGACCAATTTGGTCGATTAAATGAGCTTTGTGAAGAAGCTGATATTCCAGTCACACGTTGGCATGGGGATGCCCCTCGAAGTCAAAAGCAAAAATTACTACGCAAACCAGCCGGTATTTTACAAATTACACCGGAGTCCTTAGAGGCTTTGATGATAAACAAGTCTATGGAAATCCCTGCCCTTTTTGGTGATTTACGCTTTATTGTCATTGATGAGATACATTCACTTTTACGTTCGGATCGTGGTGGACAAACCTTTTCGCTAATTGAACGCCTCTGTCGACTATCGGGCAGTAATCCAAGACGAATAGGATTATCAGCTACAATCGGAAATCCAAAAGCAGCGGGTAAATTTCTTGCCGCAGGTAGTGGCAGAGAAACTATCATCCCAAAGTTTGACGGTGGAAAAGAAGTATGGCGACTGTCAATCGAACACTTTTTTAATTCAGAACCACAAGCTAACGAGACGATAAATAGCGTGATAACAGCCCCACCTACCTCTGCTTTAGAACCTGCCACAGATAAAGCTCCAAAGGCAGCAAATCCAGGTATAGGCTATATTTTTGAACATACACGTGGCAAAAAATGCCTCATTTTTACTAACTCGCGAGAAGAGTGTGAATTAGTCTGTCAAAATTTACGGCAGTACTGTGAAGTCAACAACGAACCGGATCGTTTTCTTATTCATCACGGAAACCTTTCAACAGCCTATCGAGAAAGTGCTGAAGAAGCCATGAAAGATGCTGATTCTCTCATGAGCGTCTGTGCCACCGCAACACTAGAACTTGGTATCGACATTGGTAGACTAGAACGCGCCTTTCAGCTAGATGCACCATTTACGGTTTCCGGATTTTTACAGCGTATGGGCAGAACCGGCAGAAGAGGTGACCCTTCTGAAATGTGGTTTGTTATGCGCGAAGACCACCCAGAAGCTCGTGCTATGCTACCAGATTTGGTGCCCTGGTACCTTATTCAGGGTATCGCTCTCGTACAATTATATATCGAAGAACGTTTTGTAGAACCACCCAAAACAGACAAATTGCCTTTTTCCCTGCTTTATCACCAAACAATGAGTACATTGGCATCATCTGGCGAAATGACACTTGCTGAACTTGCTTCACGCGTCCTAACGCTTTCTGCTTTTCATCGAATTAATCAAGAGGACTTCGGAACTTTACTGCGTCATCTGATCACAATCGATCATATCAATCGTACCGAAAATGGCGGTGTAATTGTTGGTCTTGCTGGTGAACGTATTGTTAACAACTACAAATTTTATGGGGTCTTTCAAGAAAACATCGAATATACAGTCCGTGCAGGATCAGAAGAGTTAGGTACAATTGTCAAGCCACCACCAGTCAGTGACAAGATTGCCATAGCAGGACGTGTATGGGTTGTCGATGAAGTTGATCACAAACGTCGTGAGGTATACTGTACGCTCGTTAAAGGTAACAAACCAGCCTACTTTGGAGATGTCGCTGGGGATATTCACACCAGAATCCTAGAACGTATGCACGATGTCCTTGCAGAGCAAAAAGACTATTCCTACTTAATGCCACAAGCTAGAGGCCGTCTAGCAGAAGCCAGAGAAACGTTTAAAAAGGCAGAAATGGCTAATCGTCCACTGGTTCATCTTGGTGGCAAAATGTGGGCATTGTTTCCATGGCTTGGCAGTTACGCGTTCCTTGCGCTTGAGCGGTTTCTGAAAATCCGTTGTGGTAAACGTCTTGGGTTGAAAGGCATGAATTCATCACGACCATATTACCTACAATTTACCATGTCTGTCAGTGAAGCAGAATTTTATAAAATCGTAGCAGAAGAAGCAGCTACCGATTTTGATCCTTTGGCATTGGTATATGAAAAAGAAGTGCCTGTTTTTGAAAAATATGATGAATATGTACCAGAAGAATTAATTCGTAAAGGATTTGCAAACGGTATCTTAGATCTCAAAGGAATGCAAAATCGCGTGCTTAGTTGGCAAAAACATCTCTAAACAGAGATTCTAAAGTATCAATGTGATAATAAACTAATTAGTTATCTACTTCAACAACGCTACTAAATCATCCGGCACATGACGTGGTCCTCTGATAGAGGTCGCGCCATGTTTTTTTAATTTCTCTAAGGTAAATGCTTGCTCATCATACGTTGTTATCAAATGTAAATGCATCATATACTTCATCGAAATATGCTTATCATGATGCGGATAAGCATCCTTGGCTTTGACAACTAAACATTTATAAATGATCGCTTAAATTGGCGCCGTAACAGACACACAAACAACATCATTTTCTTTAATATATATGTATAAAAAAGAAGGCTCGCATTACGAGCCTTCTTTTTTTGAAAACTTGAAAGTTTCCGAGACTATTCAAATTAAGTTCATCACATTTTTCCTAGTACTAATCATGTCTAATCGCACTGTTCAAATTCTTATGATTAAAAAAATAGATACTAAAAGCTACTGGAACAATTAAAATCATAACTGGAAAAAGTAATTTTATTGGTAAAATATTTGTAATAATGCCACCTAGAATTGGTCCTAAAGACATTCCTATGTCACTCCCCAAATAGTAAGTTGCAGTAGCCAGCCCCTGTTCTTGCAAAGGCGCTAATAATAGAGCTGTAGACTGGCAAACAGAAACCATTGTTCCAAACCCAATGGCCATCAAAGCCGCAGCTAACGCCATCTCTAAATTGTTATGCATTATGGTTAAGAAAAAAAGATAGCCCACAGTCACAATCATACAGATATAAAACCAAACACCAAAGGGAATACTGTCAAAATAGTTTTTTAATAAAATTCGACTAAAAATCAAAACAATTGAATAAATTACAAAAAATAAGCTAACAGTAATATTTAGATTACTTGCTCGAACATACATTACAATGTCAGCCTGGACCGCAAAATATGGAATAGAAATTAAAGCAAAAATTGATGCAACTGGTAATGCACTTCGTTGAATCAGCTTAAAATGTGTCGCTTCCTTACGAACGAAAGATGGCATGGCTCGATTATCAATAAACTGAATTGTGATTACCACGGCAATCGCACTGACAGCGGCCAAAAGAAAAATCATTTTATACCCTACTTTTTGATATATCTCAAGTGACAAAACTGGGGCAACTGCCATAGAAAGAGCGTTTACCAACCCATAATACCCCATCGCCGCACCAACACGTTGGCGCGGCACCAAGAAAGCCAACCAGGTTGCCAAGCATACAGTGCATAAGACAAAACCAACCCCATTAATGACTCTAAAAAAGAATAACCAAGCAGTATTAAAAGAAAACATATATCCAAAATCACTAATGGCACATAGAATACCACCAATAAATGTTAACCCATATTTTGATATTTTATCGGTAAGATTTCCAGCAATAGGTCTTAAAAATAATGAAGTAATACTCATAATACCAACAATTAAACCTGCTAGAGTACTAGTAATACCTAAATGTGTAACATAGCCACTGATTAACGGATTTACCGACTGAATACTAAATTGATAGAAAAAAGTGGCTATCATTACATAAATAACGTCTTTAGAAATAAATGTTTTTCGGTCCAAGTCCTTGTATCTCCCTTTATTCGTTCTAAGTCCAAGAAAATCCTCAAATGTTTCACAATAATATATAGTTTTCTCCACCAATTATTCAGAAATGCAAAATCTATAATTAATCCGAACAAAATTTAAAAGGTCAAAAAATTATGTCTTGCTATCAAAAACAATCACCGCTAGTTTTAGCTTTCGGTCGTCTGCGGAAGCGAGAAGCCAACACATCTTTAAACTGTTGTCATACTTGTTATCTCCAAAAAACACCAATTTGAGTCAGCTAGCCAACAATGAATTGACCTCCACTTTTTGCTATAAACTATTAAGGACGGTCTATTCCTTTAAATATTTCAAGAATATCCAAACTATGTTCTGTAGCATTATAAGGCATGTTTCCAATTCCTTTAGCACTTATTTTATCTACTTTAACAGCGTCCCAAGTAAGATCGGAATGACCTTCCGCCATATCTAATAACGTGTCTTTAATATAATTGTCCCGATCAATTTGTTCTTGACTGGCATTAGGGCTAATCTGTCCAACAATGCCGTACATCTCTGTTCCATGGACAGCGACTTCCGCTCCTTTGACAGGTGCAACAACTAACACATGTGATGTTCCACCTGCATTAGCATGAGCCACTGCTCCACGAATTTGAGGTAATGTAAAGGATAAATGCGTTAATAATAATCCCCTTACCTCTACAGGCTTCAAAGTATCATCAGCAAAGGAATTGATTACTTGCTGGGCTCTAGATAAAGGAATACGCATACTGTGGGCAAATTGCTCTGTAAGCCTGTCAAGGGTCACTGGATCAAAATCTTTTGTCCGATTTAAGACCCAATAAAAAGTTTCTTCTGTGGTACTACTAAATAGAATATCTACATCTTTGTGTTTCCCAGATTCAAGAACATGCATCGGGTGATCAGCTATAACCCCATTTATTAGTTGACTATCGTCAGTAACAGCTATCACATCATTGTCAATGCCATGTGGAGTACCCGGATCAGGTGATTGAGTTGCATTCATTGCTTCAGCTAATTCATAAGCATCGACCTGTAATAAGTGCTCTGGATTATTAACACAGTCAAAATGTTTTAACACTTTTAGAGCACGCTCTTGCGCCACCCATTGAGGCACTAATCGAGAAGGCATACCAGAAAAAGCTGCTAAATGATGATAAAGATTGTCAGCACTAGGCGCTGATAATAGTTCTAATGATGAAAAAGCACCTGCACTATGTCCCGTAACTGTGACATTATTAGCATCACCGCCAAAATAAGCAATATTTTTTTGAATCCATTTAAGAGCCGTTATTATATCTTTAAGACCAAGGTTAGTTGCATCTTTTAATTTACCACCATACTGTGCTAGTGATAACCAACCAAACGGTCCAAGGCGATAATTAATAGAAACGCCTATCACACGACCAGTACTAGCTAGTCCTGATACGTCAGAAACTGCTTGTGTATTTGATCCTAACACCCAGCCACCACCAAAAATATAAACAACAACTGGTAATGGTTCCTCCCCCATGTCTTCAGGGGCCCAAATATTAAGGTTTAGACAATCTTCGCTAAGTCCGCTAACGGCTCCCAGCCAACTTGTATCGCCAGCCTGCAAAGGTGCTGGTCCATACTTAACATACTGCTTTGTTTCATCAAAAGGAACCAACTCTGGTTCAGCAAATCTTTCAGCTTTGGCATAGGGAACGCCTAACCAACTGTGTACTTTATGTGTCGTCATTTCTATCTACTCCAATTTAAATTATTTATGTTATCTGACTGATTATTCCGATTTGTATTAATAATTATTCTTGTAAAACTTTTTCGCAACATCAAGGTCAATGCGAAGCAAACTCTATTTTGTCGGCATTCTTTTGTAAATCACTAATTGTGTATATTTTGTGCCTTCAAAATAGTTAAGAGAACTGTTTCAGTATATCGTGAATAAAGGTTAACTTCACCTTTTTAAACAATACTTTTAGCTTTACCAAAATCCATATCCATTGGTCGAATAAATGACCAAGTTGAGTGGATTACTTTCCAGCCATCTTCTTCTTTTTGATAAACTTCAATACAATTGTATTGCATATCAATCAACGTCGTTTTTGCATATAGTTGATATGTTAAAACAGCCATATCATCGACTGCTTGCACTCGTGGATATTCAAAATCGTAACTGTCAGCAAATAGTTTTCCTTCAACATTAGCTAAAACTGATTCTTTTATGTCTTCATAACTATCAACACGTCTTTTAACAGCACCGTCAAAATACGAAAACTGTTTTTGTGACCAAATATTTAGGTAACCCGAAGTGTCCCCTTTGAACCACTTATCCAACGCACCCTTTTCTAGTGCAATAATCTCTTCATTTAATTTGTTATTTGTATTAATCATTTTTTCTCCTTATTTATAAATTGGTCAGATTTCATGCCATAGCGATGTGCCTCTTGAATATCTCCCAGTTTGAATACCTTTTCAAGGTCTCTACTGAACCCCCCATCATGATAAAAACCTGCTGATCTTTTTTTAATTGACTTTTTTTGAAGTGGCATAAGCTTCATCAACAGCCTCAATAATTAGTACTTGCGGTATATTATCAACATAGACTATCTCGTTACGTCACAGTCAACCAAAAAGCATTAATTGAATCCGCTTAAGTATATTGACTATCCTTAAGCGTAACAGGTTACAATTTTTAAGAATAATTCCCGCGTTAACATTATTCTTCATTTTGATACCATTTATTGGTGTTGGCAACATTTACACGACCGAATTATGTTTGAATTCTCTTTGAAAATAAAAAAAGAAAGACCAATTCGAAAATGAATTGGTCTTTCCAAAATTTACCCACCAACACTCGTTGACATAGGGGTCTTAAGACTTCTTCTACTCATTCTATAATCTTAGAATTTTACTTTTTAGCCTTTTTTGATTTTTTTCTACCTATCATAAAGATAACTGATGTTGCGAGTAATGCAGCACCTAATAACGTTACCAAAAGACTTGTTGCCTCATTTGTTTGAGGAAGATTTCCTGTATCACTCTTTGTATTATTTGCTTTGCTTACTGTATTTGAGTGAGTGTTTCCTTCAGGAACATCCGTCAACGTTTCTGTTGTTGTATTTCCTTTTGAATTATCTGTTGGTGGTGTTACCGGCGGTGTCACTACTGTTTTATCTTCATCTTTAACATAAACATACGTGACTGTTTGTGCCGTATCCGTGAAGATACCTTTAGCATTACTTGGCGCCTCTTTCAACATCCAACCTGAAAGTTGTTTCTCTTTAGATGTATATGCGTCACCAATCTTACCAGAGAATGTTACTGAAGCTGATAATTCATTACCATCTTTATCAACATATTTTACAGTGACATCTTTAGCAGCTGATCTCGTATAAACATACGTAACTGTTTGAGTCTTATCTGTAAATGTTCCTTCTGCATTTTTAGGAGTCGTTTTAACATTCCAACCTGCAATACGTTTAGCAGTTGTCTTGTATGAATCTCCTAATTTACCAGAAAGATTATCTGGTGTTGCTAGCTCGTTGCCTTTTTCATCTACATACTTAACTGTTACAGCTTCAGCATCTGTTTTTTCATACACATACGTAACTGTTTGGGCTTTATCCGTAAATGTTCCGTTGGCGTTACTTGGCGTTTCTTTTAACGTCCAACCTACTAATTCCTTAGCGGTTGTCTTGTAGTCAGCGTCAATTTTACCAGATAAAACATCTGATGTTGCTAACTCGTTACCTTTTCCATCTACATATTTGACCGTCACATCAGCTGCATCTGCTTTTTCATACACATACGTAACCGTTTGTGCAGCATCTGTGAATATTCCTTGTGCATTCTTTGGTACTTCTTTTAACGTCCAACCTGATAATACTTTGGCATCAGTTGTATAAGCATCCCCAACTTTTCCTGAAAGCGTATCAGCTTTAGTTAAATCATTCCCACTTCCATCAACATATCTAACTGTAACAGGGACAGCATCTGCTTTTTCATACACATACTTAACTGTCTGAGCTTTATCCGTAAATACTCCCGTTGCGTTTTCAGGTATTTCTTTTAATGTCCATCCTGAAATATTTTTAGCGGTTGTACTATATGGATTTGATACTTTTCCTGAAAGCACATCTGATTTAGCTAATTCATTTCCGTCTACATCAACGTATTTAACCGTGATATCAGCTGCATCCGCTTTTTCATACACATATGTGACTGTTTGTGCGGTCTCTGTAAATGTCCCACTTGCATTCGTTGGTGTTTCTTTCAACGTCCATCCTGAAATATTTTTAGCAGTTGTACTGTATGGATTTGATACTTTTCCTGAAAGTACATCTGATGTTGCTAATTCTTTTCCATCTGCATCGACATACTTAACTGTAACGTCAGCCGCATCCGCTCTTTCGTAGACATATGTGACTGTTTGTTTATCAGCAGTAAACTTACCACTTGCGTTACTTGGTGTTTCTTTCAATGTCCATCCTGAAATAACAGCAGCATCTGATGTATAAACATCACCAAAATCACCAGTAAGTTCTTTTGAATCAGCTACCGATTTACCATTTTCATCGACATATTTAACAGTCACTGGTGCAGAAGTTTTCTTATAAACATAGTTAACTGTTACTGCATCAGCCCCAAACTTACCAGAAACGTTACCTTCTACTTTTACAAAGTCGTAACCTGAAATCTCTTTTTGAGTTGTCGTATATGGATCATCGAAGTACCCACTTTGGACAACATCATCAGCAAGTTTATTACCATCTACATCTACATAATTTGCAGTAACATCAGCGCTAGCACGAATTAATTGTGTGCCTATTGCACCAGTTTCAACAACTTGCAACTTGTTAATTGCGATACCAAAACTGTTGTAAGCACCACGTGTTTCTTGAACAGCGCGTGACACTTTCGTTGTTTCAGCTGGTTTATTACTAATTAATGTTGAATCTGAAATTTCAGATTCTTTAGGCGCAACTAGATCAAATGATAATGTAACTCCCTTACCTTGGGCCCATTCAACTCCGTCATTAAGCGTAATTTTGTATGAATGAATGGTTGACCAATCAGCTACTTTATCAGCTGTTACCCAAGTTGCATCTTCAGCCCCAGTTGGGTCAACAATTTTAGCCGTTCCTGCTGGATAATTTGTATTCTTATCTAATATACCGGCACGTTTAGGATTTTTAGATGTACTATATAAAACAGTCATCTTATTTTCCCATGCACTTGGTAAAGTAATGGCCCCATCTAATTTCATTTCATAAGCCGAATTACGTGCTGCACCATCGGTAATATTTGAATCTCCGACAGATGGTAAAACATCTAAGAACTGCATTGATGTAATTTTATCATCTGTATTATTTGTTAATGTTGCTTGATAAGTGGCTTTTTTGCCGACTGTAACATTACCTAAATCGCCAAACTTATCATCTTTATCACCTTTAATACTTGCATCAACATCAATATTTGATTCTTGATTTAACACATATGAATTACCTGTTTTAATAATTGGTGTGTCTGTTTTACCATCTTTATCAATATCATCTGTATCAACAGATTTTACTGTATCCGTTAAAAGTGGTTCATCACCTGTCGGTTTCACAGCTGTATAATCAGTATCACCAATTGTTCCTGTCATGTTAAATGTCATATTAGGTGTCGCATCTTTTGAAATATTAATTTTAAATTGACCATTAAGGAATTTACCGGCTACTAATTTGTCGCCATTCATTGTTACTTTAACGAGTTGTCTTCCAGTACCTTTGTAATCCTTATCATATAATTCAGCGCTATAGTTCGTTGAAGCAACGCTTTCTTTGAACGTTACACCTGTTGGTAATAGCACATAACTCAGATAAGGTCCTGATAAAGGTGAAATTGATGCCTTATTATTTTCTATTGAAGTTAAGACAGTATTTTCACCTTCATTAACTGTACTTCCGACTGTATTTAGTAAACTAACTGAAGCTTTAACAACTTTTGTTTCACCGGTTGTTTTTGCTGCGACTTCAACGTGACGAGGCGCAATTCGATCTGTATAAACCTGACCATTTTCACCCTTAAATGCCTCTGCCCATGGGTTAGATGTGTAATCAACATATCGAGCTGCTTCAAAACCTGTTTCATCAGGTGCCTGAACGCCATAGAAAGTCATATCCATTTTATTAGTTATTTGACCAGTGAATCCTTTATCAATCGTTGCGTTAACTTTCATCCCGCTATTATACAATCCAGCTGGAGCCATTTTAACGGTTTTTTTACTTTCTGGATCATAGGTTGCAGATGCAGCTATGTCTCTATTTGCTGGAACTTTTGTTATCTTCTCATCATGGAACCACAGCCAAATATTAGCCACTTTTTTCCCATCCGGAATACCTAACTGAGCACGTGTGTAATTGGCGTTAGTCTTCATATCCATATTGAGTAATGTCCAGTTATCATCAACTTTTCCATCTGTTTCGTATTTTACCAACATAGCAAATGGTACTTTAGCTTTTGTTGGTGAAAAAGTTGGTAAATTATTGTTTGGCATGTAATAAAAATTACCCGTTGTAAAACTATCAAGATTTAAATGCGTATCCACATCATAATAAATATTATAATAAGAAAATCCAATATAAGGTGATGTCGCATTTTGTGAGGATAATGTTAATCCATAACTTAGATAAGCATCATCGTTAACTGTCACATCCGGGTCAATTAATGTAGCTGATGCCACGCCACCGTTTCCATCTTTTGGTCCTAAATGATTAGTTGGAAATGCTGATCCACCAGGAATTGGAATTGGAACTTCCTTAGGATCATTGGGCATAACCATAACCGTTGATTTAATTGGTGCTGTACTATTTACACTACCATCAAGGAAAGTTGCTGTTGAACTCACTGTATTCGTTATCTGTGAATAATAGGCAGCCTTGTCAGTTACTTTTGCTTGGATAGTCACATTTTTTTCAAAGAAATCAGTCACAGCTGCTTTTTGTTCAGCGTAACTTGGTGCTGTATATTCCCAGGTTAATGTTCTACCATCTGTACTGACACTCGGTTCTTGTGCGCCATCTTTTACACCATAGTAGTCTATTCCAGCGCCTAATTTATAGGTCACGTTAACTTTAGAACCTTCTTTAACATACAGTGCGCCTAATTCCTTTTTCGGCGCACTAACCCCTACACCATAGTTTACAATATCGCCACGATTAGGATTATTATATGTTTGTCCTTCAATACTAGTAACTTTATTTGTCATAGCATAATTATTATTTGCTGTTATATTAATTGAAGTTTTAGAATCATAGCTTTTATTTTCGCCATTCTGATCCGTTCCAGTAAATGTTGCTGCTGTGTCTAATTTTGTATTAGGCATAATTGCGCCATTTGCTGTTCCTATTTTTATAATTACTTTATTTGCTGTTCTTGCATTAAGCGTATCAAAATGATAATTCAATACACCTTTATCTTTATCATAAATTGGTGTGACGCCCGCAATTTTAAGTTCTGATAAATCTTGCGTAAATGTCATATTTTCATTTAAATTACTTGGTAACGTAACCTTTATATCGGCATTGGTAAATGAGGTGTTCTTACCTGAAATTTTAAAATATAAATTAAAATTAGCCAATTGGCCAGCTTCAATCGTATCTTTCTGTGCTTCAACTGTAAGATCCGTATTTGTATCTCCAGTACGAGTCATACCTGTCTCTGCTTTTGTCGCTTTTTTAGCAGTTGACGCCGTAGCTGCTTTTGAAGATGACGTTTCTGTCGTTGGATTAAGGTCCTGCGCAAACACAGAAGATAATGGTAATTGCGTGAACAACGTTATCATTGTTGTTGCGATAGTTAGCCCCTTTTTCATTTGTCATGCCCCCTTGTAAGTAATAACCTATTAAATAATATGCCGCCCCCGGCACAAATTAATTGTAACATCACAACAATCTTATGTAAACGTTTACGGCTTGCACTATTTAATCGTCTTTCCAAAAAAATAAAAGGGCATCGAAATCCTATTAAAAATGGATTTTAATGCCCTTTTATACTACCGTAATTCTAACTTACCACATTTATTAAATCAGACGTGGTCATTTAGAAATAAAACGTTCGGAACCAACTATGTTCACCCTCATATTTAAATACTGACAAATCAAAACCTGATAATGCGTAACTAGTAAACATGACTATAGCGCCAAACCAGATCAGAAATAAACTAATTTTCAACCAATTACGTCTTATATATTCAATCATTTTAAGCGACCTCCTTCAATTGTCTTCTGAATAAACGAATTAACCAGCGTGTCAGACTAATCGAATATTTAATTAAATATTTCGTTGAATACCAGGTCATTGCGATGAATAAAATACCAACACCTACAATTACAAAACTTACCCCAAATTGCATCAATCCAACGTTAAAACCTTGATTAAACATATCAAATGGCGATAGTCCTAAACTAATCACGCCACTGATAATAAATGAGGTAGCGATTACGCCTGCAATCATTGGTACTAACCATATTAAAAAATAAACTGTGGCAATTAGAATAGCAGCCGTCAGCAATAGCGGTCCCCATACAGGTGCTCCTAGGATAAGTAAAATGACAATCAAAACGATTATTGGTGTCGATAACTTTTTTTGTATTTTTGGTCGGTCATTTTGAATCAAACGTATCGCAATTTGACTTGGATTTTCTAAACTTAGAATAATATCTGTCACAGATTCGCCCGCTTCTAAACGGTCATCAATCATCTCGTCATAATAATCAAGTGTATTATCAATGTCTGCCGCTTGATAATGTTTAAGTTCTTCTTCTAGCTCTACAATAAATTTTCTCTTACTCATCGTTACACTCCCTTTATGTAATCGTAAACGTTTATTACCTGTTGCCAATCATCTAAAAATTCTTGAATATCTACTAATCCCGCCTCAGTTATGTGATAATATTTTCGCAATCGACCATTGTGTTCAACACTGTAACTCTCAATAGCGCCTTGTTTTTCTAGTCGTTTCAAAATGGGATAAAGAGTTGAATCTGAAAGTTCAATCACGCTTGAGGTGTCTTTAATAATTTGGTAACCATAAGAATCTGATGTCCTCAGCGTCGCTAACACGCAAAATTCTAATAACCCTTTTTTCATCTGTATATTCATCAACTCACTCCTTTCAAAATCAATACTATACGTTACATAGTATAATGTCAAACGATATATTATTTTATCCAAAAAAATCGACAATGTCAGTAAGACAACATTGTCGATTAAGTGGATTATTAATAATAGCTTTACTCTGTAGAACTGCCAAAAAGTTCATTGTAAGGCTATTTATTTTTTGCTTTAAAGTATTGTACAATTGGTCTCAATAAGAATATGCCTAACAGATAAATCCTAACATCATAAAAAATCGAACTGACTAAACTATCTTTAATAAAGAATGACAAGATTATTAAACATAAAGATAGGCTACCAAGAACAGAAAGGGTTTCATTCATATAATCTTTATATTTTTTCATTTTCATATCCTAACTAAAGCTATTATTTTTTTCAAATTGATAATAACACCTCGTTTTATCTTTGTCTATTTTAAACGATCTTATCAATTTAACCAGTAAGAAGACAGATAAGATTACATCAAATTAATTTTGTAGTATATTAAAATAAATATTAATTCATATCATTATGAAGGGTGGTCCTATCAATGAAAAAAATATTTAAAACTGATAACAATCAAGTGAAGTGGCTAATGAGAATCGGTATCGCACTCTGTATATTGGGCCCATGGATTGCCTTTTTAAATGGAATTGTCGGCTTATCTTTAGCTGGTTTAGGACTTTCTGCTGTTACAGATTCTATTCTCAACTTACCCTTCTTTCAGAAAAATTTTTTTTACTGCTTATTATCAATCCTTTTAATGCTATTGGTTGCTATCATCATTCTCATTTATATCCTTCTAATCATACTGCTACTAAATATACAATTTTAATCATAAACACTGTAAAAATGATTCTTCAATTAAAAAACTAGCTGATAAACCCAAATTAGGTTTATCAGCTAGTTTTCAGTTTTTAATGTCATAACTTTGATTCTGTTTCGTTCGTTTAATCATATAGTGTACATACATTGCAGAGTTCGCAATGGTCACTAATACCGTTATACTCACAATTTCTGGAAAATTGTTAAATATTAAGCTTAATATTACACCCACTATAGTTGTCGTTGTAAAGAATCCAATGACCACATTACCCAATCGTAAGTATTTTTTATTATACGGACTGGTTAAGAATAACCCTAAATAAAATAACGATATACCTAAATATAGACATAGTACTGAAAAGTTTTTAGGTATTTCGATTTCACTAATAAAACCTAACGAAATAGTGACTAAACTTAAGCCAAACAAGACAAAGTAATGAATATAAATTAATCGAATACCTGTTTCACCCGAACGATTTTCATCAATATAATGATCCATTTGAGTAATATAGGTCATAAAAAGTGCACCGATAATCATGAATATTAAAATTGAATAAAAATTAAATGTTTTAACGGTGAAATACGAGGCAATACCGAGAATACTTTCTCCAAATGTAATAATTGTTAATAGTGTTAGACGCTCTAATATATGTGGAAAATTAAGTGGGTGGAGTTTCAAAACTGAACCACCAAGAGCTGGTAATATCCAACTCACTGCAATACCCAGCAAGAATACCGCAATGCCTATGTTTAGTGGCAAAAAGGAGCCAATAAATACGAGTAATGTTCTTGTTGCAACAATCAACATCATTAGTTTAGCAATTTTTTTATCATCCTTTTTAGCAGCTGTCAGGTATACCGTGCCATATTGAACAACTAATACTGTGGATAATAGCCCTGTTGCAATTGCAAATGGTTGGAACCAATTATGGATATCCCCCTCAAAAGCATTGGACATATAAAGTAAAATTGCCATATCAATCATAAAAAGAATAATATCAGTCATCGAGTTTTTTCTATATCGATTAATAAAAACACTCTTAATCATCCATGTGTTAATAAAAACGACCATTACCACTGAAAAGATAATAAATGCACTAATCATACTTGATGTGCTTACTTGAAAATGATGAAGTAAATCCGTAGCTTGTGAAATTGCGTATGCAAAGACTAAATCATAAAATAATTCAGGTAATTCAACTTTCTTTTTTCTGACTTGTTCTACCATTTTAATTCCCTCGTTTTTTTAAAATTAATGAGTTAGATTACTCTACAAATCGTTTAAATACTACTAAAGACATTTTATTATAGCACCTTTTTCCAATTTATCTGAACTATATGAATAGCTAAATAAAAGAACCATCTGGATAAGCACTTTTAGAGAAGCAACTATCTAGATGGCCCTTTATTAATTTTGTAGATACAATTAATAAACGATTATATTTTAAAAGAATCTCTTAATTAATAAGAATCTTTGCCGTTCCTATAAATATCATTACCATCATAGATCTTATCGTTCACTTTAAAATGATTATCCACTTTAATGACAATGTCATTCCCAATCCAATAATTTTTTGGCGTCAATTTTAAAAATCCAAGTTTATTCTTTGCTCCCGATTTGAAACTTTCCATCTCACTTTTATTTATCTCACTCCGTACATACTTAGTCACGCCATCTTGAAATTTAATCACTAAAAATAAATTTGGTAACATGCCGACTTCGTTTATGCTAGGTATCCCATTGTTAGCCATTAGTATGCCTCCTCTTTACTAATCGTTTTTCTCGTATCCACTTTCGTTGTAAGACGCTTAAGTAATACATTCAACCTATATAAAAAAACAAAGTACTGATTACTCAGTACTTTGTCTACGTCTGAAGTATTCTCATCTCAAAAATACTTTCTATTTATTCTATCCATTTATTTGGTGCCATGCTTTTATTTGGGCTAAACGCTCTTTAAAACGTCGTTCCTTACCTTCGCTGGTTGGTTTATAATATCGATGTCCTGCTACGGAAGGTGGCATGGTACTCATAGTCGTTAACTTATCTTTGGCATAATGAGCTAATTCGTACCCTTTACCGTACCCTAGATCTTTCATTAATTTGGTAGGCGCATTACGTATTTGTAATGGTACGGGATCATTGGCCGTGGTTTTAACATCTTTAGCTGCAGCTAATCTTGCCTTATAAACGGCATTTGATTTAGGTGCCAGAGACAAGTAGGTTACTGCTTCCACTAAGTGAACATCACATTCAGGCATACCAATGAATTGGCATGCCTGAAAAACATTAATTGTCACATTGAGTGCATTCGTATCTGCTAACCCGATATCTTCACTTGCAAATCGAACAAGTCGCCGTGCTATATATATCGGGTCTTCTCCGCCTTCTAGCATTCGGGACAGCCAATAAATAGCAGCATCGACATCACTATTACGCATCGATTTGTGCAAAGCTGAAATTATATTATAGTGTTCTTCCCCATTTTTATCATAACGGACAAATCTTTTATTAATCAATTGGCTTAAATTATCCATCGTCACCGTAACGATATTATCAGCTTTTTCACCATTCAGAACTGCCATTTCCAAGGTATTTAATGCCATTCTGGCATCACCATCTGCAAAATTAGCAATCGCTTGAATTTCATCAGAACTAATGTGGATTGTTTGTTCTTCAAATCCGTCCGGGTTGCTGAGCGCGTTTTCGATTAATACAACAATATCTGCCTGTTTAAGCGCATGCAGTACAAATACTTTACACCGGGATAATAACGCTGAATTCACTTCAAAAGACGGATTTTCAGTTGTAGCACCGATTAAAGTAATACTACCTCTTTCAACATAAGGCAAAAATGCATCTTGTTGTGCTTTATTAAAGCGATGTATTTCATCGACGAAAACAATGGTTTTTTGACCAATTTCACAATCTAACTCCGCTTGTTTCATAATTTTTTTTATCTTACTAATACTACTATCAACTGCACTAAAGCTTAAAAAATTAGATTCAGTTTTACTTGCTATAATTTCGGCTAAAGTTGTTTTACCAACACCAGGTGGACCCCAAAAAATCATTGAAGGAACTTGATCACTTTCAATAATTTCTCGTAATATTTTGTTAGGGCCAAGTAGATTCTGTTGACCAACAAATTCTTCTAATTTTCGTGGTCGAACTCGACTGGCTAATGGTGAATTTTGAGGTTGATTAGAGAAAAGAGATTCCTGTTTCATTGATCAAACCACCTTTCTTTTAAGTCTGAATTTTTTCATGTTATACTTAATCATACACTGTACCGTTACGTTACAGACAATAAAGGAGCCTTATATGTTAAAAATAAGTGAGATGGCCAAATTAGCTAACACAACTCGCCGTACATTAATCTTTTATGACCAAGAAAATATTTTTAAACCTGCCCAAAAAAACGAATCTGGTTATCGTTATTATGATTATGACCAATTATACGATTTGCTATTTATACTTGGTTTACGTAGTTTAGATATTTCAGTAGCTGATATCAAGGAAATTAAAATCCATTCAAAAGGCGTACCAACACCTCAATTACTGAATGCTCAAGGTAAAATTGATAAAAAGATTGACGAATTAGTTAAAATTAAAAATGTTATCAACAAAAAAATTGAAGAACAATCTGTTACTAAGGACACTACCCTATATCAGCCCAAGATAGAAAACCGAATGAAAACAATTTTTTGGTGTTCTCGTCAATCCGTAGGTTGTACTGAGGAAGAAGTCGCTCAATTATTTTCAGAATTCTATAAACAATTAGACGCATTAGCTGTTATGGATACAACACAATCTGGATTTTTTACAACATTGGCTGTTGATAATCCAATCGGTTACGCTGAAGCGTCTTTTAGAGTTATCAAAGAAAAACTTACAGATGATCATGACGTTTTTATCCCAATCATGGAAAAACATGCAGGTAATTACGCATGTATTTTAGTGGAAAACAATGAAGCTGGTATCCATCAAGGATTAACTAAACTAAAATCATTCTGTCAAAAAAATAAGTTAAAAACCGCAGACTATTTATGGCAGCTTAATTCTGGCGACACCCTTATTAAAACTGGTTCCTCAAAATACGGCTGGCTTGAGTTTGCCATTTTGAATGAAAAGATTGAATAGACAAGAAAAAAAATTAGGCAACCTTCCTCCGGTTTAATACCGAAGACAAGTTACCTAAAGATGTGAAGTGAACCCAAATATTGGAAACTTAGAAACTACTTTTTTAGATTAGTTAAATAATTCAATCTGACACTCTAGTCGTTAGTAACAATAACCTGTCCGATTGGACGGTCTTTTTCCATCAAATAGCGATGAGCGTCTTGAATATCATCTAGTTTAAAAACTTTAGAAATCGGAAAGTGAAACTGTTTTTCATTAATAATATTAAACAACTCATTAACCATAGAACTATCAACATTAGATGAATCAAAAACTGTCGCGTACTTATTCGCCAAGTTGATGAACGGGTCAAAGTCTTTCCATAACCATTCCCCACTCAATTGACCAACTAACGTGTAAAACCCTCCTGTTTTAAGATGTGCTAAGGAATCCTCTACAGTTGTAGTACCTACCACGTCAATTATCACATCAAATTTGTTACTTGTTTCAATATGATTATCTTGATCTAATATGACTTCATTAGCTCCTAAAGTATATAGCAACTCTTTACGGTTGTTTTGCCTTGTTGTACTAGATACAGAAAGTCCAAATCCCTTTCCTAACAATAACGCAGCCATTCCAACTCCAGTAGTTCCACCACGAATTAATAAAGATTGACCTTCCTTAAATCGTGTTGCTTTTAAAGCCCCAAAAGCAGTATAGAAAGTTTCAGGATAACTGGCTAACTCTATCCAAGTTCCATTGAATGTTACAGGATAAATGATATTATCAGGAACTAAAGCATATTCTTGATAACTACCATCAAATTCACGCCCAAGGCCACCCATAAAAATTACGACCTTTTGTCCTTTTTCTAAGTTACTTTCCTGTGAAGGCTCATAGACCTCACCAACAGCTTCAACACCTATTACTCTCGGAAATTTAACTGAAGGTGATCCACCTTCTCTAGTTAGCACCTCATAACGGTGTACTGGAAAAGCATGAATCTTTATAACTGTTTTATTTTGAGTTGGATTTGGAATTGAGCGTTCGACAATTTCCAGTACTTCTGGGCCACCTGATTTTTTTACAACAACTGATTTCATAATAATTAACCCCCATTAAGTATTTTTTATACATTTACAATATACATAAATATATACTATCTTGTTACGTCACAGTCAAGTTAGAGTGCTCAGCAAATAGAATTATATCGATTAAATGCATTTTATTTAAATTGTTTAAAATAAAAACACCGCATAATACTTAGATTTTCGCCTAAATATTATGTAGTATTTTATTGTCTAAATAAAAGGTCTTCCACCTGCGAGCATTAATCCTAAAACACCCACACATAGGCAACAGATGCCTACCGCGTAGATGATACTTTTATTTAATTGCTTTTTATTTTTTCGTGCAAAGGTCATTTCAGTTAGTCCAATAAATATTAAGGCAACAACTAATTTAATGGCCGTTAAAATTGGATTTCCTTGCCATGCGTACCCTAGCAACATAATACCACTAGCAATTGAAATCAAATATCCCAGTCTCGTAATCATTTGATAAATTTTTGTATTAGTATTTGTAAAAATTGTGAGCGCCACTAGAACCGCTATCACAACCCAAGTAATCAAATGTATCCATAACCAAATCATAGTTAATCTCCTTTTATATCAATCTTACTGTTAGCTTATCATTATCCATCATTAAATCAAGGATTCAAAATTATTTAAACGATTGTGATTACTTTCATGCAAAAAAAATAATCCTTATACTAAAGGATTATCATTTTTAAGCTTATTCCCATTCAATTATAACGGTCGATTACAATCGTTGTTACAACGGCATTTATGCCAGTTTATTATTCATTGGCGGAGCTGCGGCGGAGCAACAGTCTGATTACCATTAAACTTCACCTTAGATTCCTTTGGTGCTGCATAGGTTATATGACCTGACATCATCTGTGCTAGTTCCTTATCTGCACCAACATACATGTGCGCATAGTGCCTTAACGTAATTTCCGGGGATGAGTGCCCCAGCCGTTTAGACAGAACAAGCACTGATACATTGAACTCATTAATCAAGTAACTAGCATGACTATGCCGAAGTCCTTTCCCTTGTATCGGGTGAACATTGGCCAACTTGGCGTACCGATGGATTATCCGCATGAGCGTTGATTTCAGCATCGGGCTTCCGTCATAGCTAAAGACAAAATCATCCTGCTTACCAAAACCATTCTGAGTTTGACGTTTTTTCCAAACACGGAGCACCTTCAAAGTATCCCGATCTATGGAGATAGTTCTCAAACCGCTATCAGTTTTAGTGTAGTCATGCCGTTCCCAATTTTGTTTGGTCTTGATTACCAGCATGTGAGTAACGCGTAATTGTGCATGCGTGAAGTCCACGTCCGCCCATTGTAGCGCCATCCCCTCATTAACACGAACACCCGTCATAAAGTAAACATACAGCATGACAAAGTTCAGGTGTTCGTAGTAGTCGCTAGTACAAATCTGGTTTAGTACAGCTTGAAACTCACTCTTAGTCCAATACGGCACCGTAGCACGTCCCTTAGGTATCGCCTTAACACGCTTTGACACATTACTAGGTAAGTAATTCATCTCAACCGCAAAATCCAGCGATTTACGAAACATACCAAAGACCAAACTTGCATAGCTCTGTGAGTAACCAGCATCTGTAAGCAGCCAGTTCCTAAAGCCCTGAACCTGCCTAACATCTAGCTTTCGTAATTCTATATCTCCAAATTTTTGTACGAAGACGTTTAATGAAGTCTTACGCGTTTCAAACGTTTCTTTTTGTACGCTAGCTTGGTATGCAGGAATATACGATTTTCGCATGTACACGCCATAGGTTAACGCATAGACGGTATGGCCGCTCTCGCGATCAAATTCTGCTTTCAGTCGTACAACTTCCCTGTGCGCAGCAGTCGCTGACTTGAACAACTGGCCATCCGCGTCTTTTTGACTCTTTTTCCGGATTCTTTTTCCGGTACTTTCATCCACCCCCAACTGTATATCATAGTAGTAGCGGCCATTTTGGCCACTGTATACACCAGCGAACTTAGTCTTTGGCATCGTCTGCATCCTTTCGAATGGATGCTCCAATAATTGCCTCAACCGCTGCAACCGGTACCCGACCTAGGCGCCGATTGGTATAAAACTCATATCCTTGTTGTACCATGCTCCGCTTTGCTTGTCTAATTAATTCAGCAGCAGTATTCTCACGATAACCAAGCGATATCAGGTCTTTCTTCGTAACCGTGTTGTTTTCCATTCAAGGGCCTCCTCCATTCCCAAAATCGACCGTATTTTTTAGTTTCCAGACGGTCTTTATATCGTTGTCCTGCGCTAACTTGCCATCGCTCGTAATATCAATCTGGTAAATTGCTACATCTGTTTCCAGCGCACTATCTGGGCTGTCCAAGTGCCCAACAACAAAATTCGGTCTAAAAATTGCGAAATAACTTTCATCTAGATCCCAGTAATCCACAGTCGGCTGCTTTAGTCCATGGCTCACAAAGTACCGTGGTTGATGATATGCGTGCGGTATTTGTAGAAGTTCTTTAGTTATATATTTGGTAATATAGTTAGCTGCCTTACGCTTGTCGGCAATATGGCTTACCGTACTAAAACCCTTTTCCCAGCTATCTGCATTGTATATCTGCAATCCCTTTTTCTTAATTAGCCGCTGACTCTTGGGGTAACGTGCAGGCGTTAAAGGTGGGGCAAGTCCGCCAGTAACGCCATGAAAATGAATTCTACCCGATGAAGGATGAAGTTCAGGAATAAATAGGTAGTCAAACCTACCGAACTTTTCGCGCTGATACTTCAACCAAGCACGCAGCCGCCTTCGTGCATACTCATAGTTCTTTGCATTCACCTTCGAGTCATCAAACGTAAGCGTCCAAAACAAATTGAACGAATTTGCCTCTAGATAGTATTTCACCTTTCTCTTAATCCTAAATGCCTGCTGCACGAGTTGGGTTTCATCACTATATGACACATTTATAGGCATATTCGACTCTGGATTTTTCAATAATTTTGGAGATTTGTGAACCCTTGGCACGCCATATTTCACAATTTCGATATGATCTTCAAATGTAATAACTTTGGCGTTGTACTCATACTCACCGCTATTCTTGCTCATTTTTTCAGCTTATCTTGCCTGTATGTCAAGTAACAGGCAAGTCCTCGCTGGCAGTCGCAGCTTGTGGCGTTCCGCCACCGCCACGCCTACCAGCAAGCATTGTAAGTGTTGCTTTAAACGGCAGTTTATCTTCATCATATTTTGGCGGTAAAAATGCTTTTGGCCCATCCCAATTCAAACCATCCAGCCAAATGACACCACCAAATTCTTTTGCATCAATTAACGGTAAATCATGGTGACTCTCTCCAAACACCTCCTGAGCTTGCTGAGGCGACGTTCTACCTAAGCTGATCCGCATCCCTAGCGAACTCCTGGCCTCTGTTGGGAGCGCAGACGCAGGCATCATTTGCCCCGCTACAATAACCGAGATAGAACTCTGCCGTCCCTTTGTAATCAAGGACAACAGTTTGGCGTTGAATTGGGGATATAGTTTGTCGGCTGTTTTCCTCTGCTGATCCTCAGCCTTCATGTTTGCAACCAGCGACAGTAGCTCATCGACAACAAGGAGAATCGTACCCTGATGAAATTTTTCGCAATGCGTAATATCCCGCTCATCATCGGGATCTGCATTTAGCTCCTTGTATCGCTGATCCATGATTTTGCACAATTCGTCAACGAGCTGAATTGCCTCTTCCGTATTCATGGCAACCTTACCAATACGCTTCATCGACTGACCCAAGAACGCTGCCTTACCATCGATCGTATACACGACATTATCGGGATTATTTACCAAGAAGGATATAATCAGGCCCTTTAGCAAACTAGTTTTCCCCGTTCCTGTTGGACCGACTATCAACCCCATCGGCTGTTTAGATGTTAGCGACATTCTGCCAGTCAATTGAATATTGATCTTTTCGCTTGTCTGCAACGCGTCCAAACGGTTGATTGTAATTCGCTCATCCTTATTGTGAGTTAGGTTAATTTCGATAATGCCGTTTCCAGACTTCTTATCACGAATTTCCCAGTAAGCTGTCGTCTCCTTGGTGAGGAATGCAACCAGGCGGCGTCCAATATCCGCTTCGAAATCCGAGCTGACACGGCCACCCGTTAGTAGCGTGATCTTAACTTCATCATTCGAGACCACATATCCCCATCTTACGTATGCGACATGGCCAGTCACGCCTTGCTTAATCAAATTAACGTTTTCCGAAAATTGCCAAAGCAAACGTTCCATCTTCCAACGTTCAACTGGCGAATATCTACTGTGGAGATATCTCCAAGCCCCAGCAAGAGACACAACTACTCCAAGTAGTCCAAGCATCAGGATAATTGGCCATAGATCTAATTCCGATTTTTGGCCAATTATTTTAGCCCACGTCCACTTAGCGCAGCTCCAGAGAATGATTAGCACTGTAACACATGCCCAGACCTTAAACAATAATCTTGACCGTACCTGCTTGCGTTGATCAACCTCATCAATGGATTCATAGATGCTCAGCTTCGCAGTATGCGTAGAGACTGGCAAAAATCTGCTAATTGTTTCCCTTGCGTTTTTTATCATTCAAGAACTCCTCTTCAAAGTCTCCTACTTGCTGGCCGGTAAAAATTCTGTACGCAGCTGCAATCAAAGACTCAATTCTTTTAACATCGAATGCGTCACGGTTCGTGAGACAATATTGAGCTTCATTCAAGTACGCCCAAACAGATAGCTTCTTTTTTTCACTCATACCTACGCCTACTTCCCATCGCTAATATTCATAACAAGCTTCACGTCACGCCAGCCACTAGTACGCCCCGCGCTCCACTTAAGCATTACCTTGGCGTCTTTCAATTCAATCTCTGTGCCCAAAAGTTCTGCCTCAGAAATTTCCAGCAGATCCTTCTCATCCCCAACAAGTTCCAGTGCATACGTCTTTAAGTCCTCTACCCCGTCGCCAGATTTCTCCAATGTTTTGGCAAGTTCAGCATCTACTATGTGGCATACTACCTTTGCGACCGATCCGTTGATTGGATCACCGTTATCTGCGTAGCGCGGACTTTTTGATACCGATACCACGCGAGCTGCTTTTGGCTTCTCAACGTTGCTAATTTCAACTTCTGAAAGTTTGACCTTGGCTAGTTTCATGCATTTCTCCTTTTCTGGATAAACATCCAACACAGTTTTAATAGACTAACTTTTATCAAAGGCCTTTGATTGACTACATCTTATCTTCAATTACGCCCAATATATATATCAGGCTTCGCCAATGTCTTGACACCCGAAAAACCGGGTATTGACGTATCGGAAAAGATGTGTATCAAAAAAGGCGAAGTTTTTAAAACTTCGCCCTAAGTGACTATTTTGATATTTGTTGGAGAAACCGATTCATTATCAGCGGTGTTACCCGATAATCAACAAATCTTTTTAATGGTTCACCAAGTTGCTTAAGTTCGAGAACCTCACCTAACCCTTCTCTCGAGACACCGCCAGAATCAATCTTATCTATTAGTGGGATTCCTGCGGCAATGCTTTCGTTATCAGCACTACTTTCGAAGTCAATTACTGTCGCTATTTTCGTTTCTTGATTCCGAACTCTTGTGAATTTGTCCCACTCATTCAGCAAGTCGCTTTTTATTCCTTCATATATTTGTTGAATCGTATTGTTCGGAATCCTAAGAGGCTGTGTCTGCTTTATATCATTAATAAGGCTACCTAGTCGGTTATTTTGGAATTGCGCTTCATTACACACTGACTCAAATACATTAGGCAGATAGTTTCTAATTTCATAATTAGACCCCCAAATGCACTCATACACATCCTTAAAATTCAAGGTATCTACAAATCGTAGATAGTACTTGGAAGAAGGCACTAGATAAGGATTCTGACGCGTATCCAATCGGGGAATAGGTGCGGTTATGGAGTCAACCATCGAATAACTTACTTCGTGTTGGTAACTTGGAGCCTCATTATACTCTTTTGCATTCTTGAACCCAGCAGTTTGATATTTGGATACGCCCTGCTCCTTCATACGCCGCTTGAGTCTTTCTGAAAACACCCTGTAGATAAACCAGACCGTATCTCCATATTCGCCGAATGCTTTTTCCCTCGCGGCTACAGTGCTCATATCTATTCGTACCATATTAGCTCCTTGGCATTATACTCCGGATTTTTTTCGATTGTCGTCTTTGCACAGCATTTGCAAATTGGAGAGTACTGTATGCCCACCTTGAGACCAAGGAGTAATATGATCGCCCTCCATCTCGTCGTACTCAAAATGCTTGCCGCATACCGGACAGATTCCATTCTGTTTTGCGTATGCTGCTCGCTTGTCCTTAGGCTTAAATGCCCGAATTGATAATACGCGCTCTGGCCCGCCAAGCACGTACTCAAATATCCCCTTCTGCTTGGTAACATCCTCGTCCTCTATCAGCTCGCTAACTCTAGCTTCGAGCGTAGCCGGATTATACGTATTCTCATGATAAGTATCGTATAGAAACCCCCATTCAATCCCCTTCATCAGCTTACGATAGTTAGGAAAAATAGAGGTTGTCCAATTAATTACGTTTTGAAAGTATAGCCACAGTTCGATTGCCGTTTCATCGTGCTGGTGCTGCGCCATGTACTCCTCAAGCTCAATATCCTGTTTCGACGAGATCCACTTGAGTGTGGTTTCCAAAAAGTCTTGTCGAATAGCAGAACCATTTAAATAGTCGCCGCCAATCTGATATGCGGGACACTGTGATTTCGAAAAGTACTTCTTGGCATCTGTCAACCATGGCCCCGTATAGATTGCATTTCTAAGTTCTTGTGCAGTAAGCTGTTCCCCAACAGTATTGATCACTTTGAACCAATCCAATTTTTCTCGATCTGTACCAGTACAAATATAAACCGTCAGAGGATAGTCCAATATTTGCTGCTGTTCTTCCTGTGTGAGCGTGTGAAAGTACTGGAAATTGATGGAGTAATCACCCTGTACAAATTGACATATTGAGATTGTTCGCTGCTGTCCATCTAAAATTTCATAGTGTCCATCTTCTGCAACAACCCAATACATAACATTCAGTGGGAACCCCTTGCGGACGGTATTAATAACTTCATCACGTTGCTTAGGTTTGTAGACGAATTCACGCTGAAAGGCCGGACGAATATTTAATTTTCCGTCATATCCATATACACCATCTTCATCGGAATCTACATATCCGTTTACGATTTGGCTTACTGGAATATCCTTTTTCTCAATTTGCATGCGTTTGGCCTCCCTTGTTGCGAATTAACACTCTCTTGTACATTGATTTAACGGTGCCATCTTTTTTAGTCAACAAAAGCCCTGAACTTTTTACATCAACAATTTCAAACTGATCTGGATTGTACCGCGTCATGTAAGTAATTGGCACACCAATGACACCAAAGTAGTCACAAGGAATATCCGCAACACGGGATACCTCAATGGCATCATAGTTATCATATTTTGGATATATCTCTGGAGAATAGTTCTTGAAGATTGTCAGCTTTTCGTGACGTTGTGTCGTATCTAAGTTGGTATACCAGCAAATGTTTCCCATTCTCCGCCATTTTTGTCCATTTTCATCAATCTTGAAATCCGTTTTCTTCGCCTCATAGCTTTCAGGTACCTTAAACCAAAAGTGTCCAGAATTGTACCCTAGCCAAATTTCGTTGGCCATAATTAAAGGCAGTACCTCTTTATAGGTAATTGCGTTGAGATTACCAATCACTAGGAATGTTTTGTGAAAAGCTCTTAACTGTGCGATGTAATCAGTAAATAGACTGAAAGGGGGATTGGTTACGACAATATCGGCTTCTTTAAGTAACTGAATTGCTTCCGGACTTCGAAAATCGCCATCTCCAGTTAGTGGTGTTTCAACGTAATCCGGTAAAAATGCAAGTTGTCCAATCTTGTCATCTTGTCTAATTATTTCCAATTTATAACTGGGTTTGTCGGATTCATAGTGCGTAGATATTAGTTTTTTTAGGCCTAACATGTAAAAGTTAATCTGAAAGTATTTCCAGAAATTACTGATGGCTGGATCATCACAATTACAAAACACAACCTTATCCTTGAAATACTCACGATAATGGCGTAGCTCGTTTTCAATCATTGAAATATTAGTATAAAACTCATCTGTTTTTCCAGCACGTGATACATGAAGGTTACTGTTTGTTTGCTTTTTCACGTTCATTACTCCAATTTATTATTTTATCTCTGTACATGTCTGTCATTGACTCTGAGATAGTAGGTAGCCAGACTAACAGACGTATTGAGTAGTAGTTCCGCCTCTGCTGCCTGAATTTTTACTCGTTCATTGCTAGCATGTGCATCGCCATCTTTATTGCGCATTTCTGCGATTAAATCGGTGATTCCATTTAAGTGACTAATCATTTTCGTAATACGTGGATTCCACTCCCGAGAAGGTCTCATTCCCAATGTTTTAACCACCAAATTACGATATTGACCAATATCGCCATTACGCTTACACTTTACGTCGTTATCGGACAATATTTGAAGAAACACCTCTTCGATAAGTGTTCTAGCCTTTGTAACTACGCTGTCAAAATCATTATCCTGCAAGTCATCTTGTCCCTGCGCCAACAACTCTGAAATGTATCCTGAATTGATCCTCTTGATCGGCACGAGGACTTTTACATTCTCATCTGCTGCGATAATTTCCCACGAATTACCACTAGATACGAGTTTTAAGTTGCTGTAGAGAAGAATGGCGTTTATCTCTCTGATTACGCGCTGCTTAATTGCGTCTGCTACAATCAGGATGTCCTTAGATTCATCACCAGTAAGGCCTTCCAGAATAAAGTTATCAATTTCCTTCAGTTGCGAAAACTGACTTCCAGAAAGATACTCATTAATCACCGGTCGCAACTGTGCTGGTGAAAATAGAAACGATAATAAAGAAGCCGTTCGATCATTTGCATGAGTTGCACTGATTATCGAACTCATTCGGCGTAATCTGTTTGAACCTTCTGGATTTGGAGAACCAAATCTGGATCCCAGAGCGTCAAGATCTGCATTTGTTCGGTAAGTTATCCACGGTCGGTCAATCAAGAAAGTTGTAATATCTGTGTTTTCCAGTAATTCAAAATTTTCTGACTCCAATGCCTTTCCCCCCACAGTATTAATAACTTATTTAATTATATATCCTAAGCCCATAAATACCAAGCACTCTACTGTGTATTCTCGCAAGTTCATTTTTCCGCCAGACTAAAAAAGGCCACCAGAACCAAGTAAGTTCTAGCAGTCTTAAATGAGTTTTCGATTGATTGTCCACCATAATTAGGCGGAGTTTCGGCGGAGCACCATATTTTTTTGGCGGAGTTGGCGGAGTTTGAGCTGCCTTGAGCAAATCCAAAATGCCTCTGTATCACTCTTTCTAGCTCAAATTGGCCTACATCGCTATTCCCATTCGATTGTTGAAGGCGGCTTGCTCGTAATATCATACACGATGCGGTTAACATGTGCGACTTCGTTTACAATACGGACTGAGATTTTTTGTAAGACATCCCAAGGGATTCTAGCAAAATCAGCAGTCATACCATCAATTGAAGTAACACCACGGATACCAACTGTGTAGTCATAAGTACGTCCATCGCCCATCACACCAACACTTCTAATGCCCGGTAAGACAGTAAAGTATTGCCAGATTTCACGATCAAGACCAGCATTTTTAATTTCTTCACGTAAAATTAAATCACTATCTCTAACGATTGTTAATTTTTCTTCAGTAATTTCACCAAGAACACGAATTCCAAGACCAGGGCCTGGGAATGGTTGACGCCATACTAATTCTTCACTCATACCCATTTTTTCGCCAAGTTCACGAACTTCATCTTTGAATAATGTTCGCAATGGTTCGATTAAGCTAAATTGCATATCATCAGGAAGGCCACCAACATTATGATGAGATTTAATTGTTTGGGCAGTATCTGTCCCAGATTCAATCACATCAGTGTAAAGTGTTCCTTGAGCCAAGAAGTCAATTCCTTTTAACTTAGTAGCTTCATCATCAAAGACACGGATGAATTCATTACCAATTGTTTTACGTTTCGTTTCAGGATCAGAAATTCCTTCTAATTTACCTAAGAAACGTTCTTGAGCATCAACTTTAATGATATTCAAGCCAAATTTACCGCCAAGCATTTCCATAACTTGATCAGCTTCATTTTTACGAAGTAAACCATGATCAACGAAAATACTTGTTAGTTGGTTACCAATTGCTTTGTGCAATAAAACACCAACAACTGAAGAATCAACCCCACCTGATAAACCAAGAAGGACTTTTTTATCACCAACAGTTTCGCGGATTTTAGCAATTTGTAAATCAATAAAATCAGCCATTGACCAGTTACTTTCAGCTTCACAAACATCAAATGCGAAACGACGTAAAATGTCATCCCCAAATTCAGTGTTGCGAACTTCAGTATGGAATTGAAGGCCATAGAATTTCTTATCAAGATTTTGCATTGCAGAAATAGGACAGTTAACAGAAGTTGCAACTGATGTAAAACCATCAGGAACTTCTGTTACTAAGTCACCATGACTCATCCAAACTGTTTGTTCAGCTGGTAATCCTTTGAATAAAGTTCCTTCTGGATTAGTAACCTCAATTTCAGCCTTACCATATTCTTTGTTATCTGCACTTTCAACTTTACCACCTGGCATTGTATATGCCATTAGTTGCATACCGTAACAGATACCTAAGATAGGAATACCTAATTCAAAGATTTCAGGATCTACTCTGAGTGCATCTTCATCATAAACACTATTTGGGCCACCAGAAAAAATGATACCTTTAGGGGCAATCTCTTTTATTTCGGCTGCACTAATCTTGTGTGATAACAATTCAGAATAAATTCCGAATTCACGTACACGACGAGTAATTAATTGATTATATTGACTACCAAAATCAAGAACGATAATTTTGTCGAAATCTTGCATGCTAACGTTGGCCAAAAATAGTCACCTCTTCATATTTTTTAGTTTCTTATTACGTCTATTCTACTGATTGAAACCCACTTGGTCAATCGTTTGATTTAATTTTCATGAAAATCTGTGAAAATATCTCTATTTTCTAATATTTGCGTAAATAAACGGTATTAATTCGATGCTCATCTGTCTTCTCTAAAATAAGATCAGCACGATTTCTGGTTGGTAAAATGAACTCTTGTAAGTTCTTTAAATTCACGGTTTTCCAGACATTACGTGCCAACTTAAATGCTTCATCGTGGTTACCAATCGCATAATCATAATAGTAATTTCCAGGTTTCTGAAAAGAGGTGTTCAAAAGAACACCAAAACGTTCCAAATACCATTTTTCAATTAAGTCAGCATCAGCATCAACATAAATTGAATAATCAAAGAAATCACTAACATACAATTGTTGGTTACTTGGTAATTGTAAAACATTAATCCCTTCAACAATCAAAATATCTGGTTGATTAATTGTTTGTACCATTCCAGGTACAATATCATAACTATCATGTGAATATACTGGTGCTTCAGTTTTCAGACCACTTTTCACGTCGTTTAAAAATAGAATTAGTTTTTCCATGTCATAACTTTCTGGAAAACCTTTACGGTCCAAGATATTCTGGTGAATTAGTGTTTCATTAGGATATAAAAAGCCATCCGTTGTAATTGCTTGAACCTTTTTTGTTGGGTATAACGCTGTGAGTAATAATTGCAACAAACGTGCCGTTGTACTTTTACCCACTGCAACACTACCCGTAATTCCAATCACAAAAGGCCATTTTTGATCTTTAATTCCTAGAAAATCTGCTTTTTTTGATTGCAAATCTTGCTTACCCAACAATGTCATATTTAATAAATGAACCAATGGCATGTAAATTTCCTGCACATCTTGAACTGATATCTTATCATTAACAGATTGAATTTCATTCAATTTTTGTTGTGACAAATCAATCTGTTTCGTTTTATAAAAGCCACGCCATTCATCCCTTGGAATTTTATAATAATTCATTTGTTTATCCATTTTAACAATCCTCTAATAAAAATGACCTATCAGTTTCCGCAATAGGTCATTTCTTCCATAGCTTATTTTAAACTATATAAACTTTTTGAAACATGGTCAAATAATGGTGATAATTCTTTTTCAGCATAAACAGTTAGTCGATGCATTGCTCTTGAACAAATCGTATAAACTAATTGACGCTCGTCTTCTTCATGATAGTTAATCTTTGAAGCGCCCCACATAACAACCGCATCAAATTCCAAACCTTTAGCTAGGAAAGCTGGCACAATAATCGTTCCATCGGCCAAACGTTGATTTTCCGTTTTAATCAATGTAACTGGCACGCCCTCGGCTTGTAATTGTTCATACAATTCTGTACATTCAGCTAATGATTTAGCGATGATTGCCGTTGTTAGATGATCATCCACATTTTGTTGTACTTGTTTTTCTAAATCGTGAACTAATTTATCAGAATTATTATCCACAGTCATTGTGGGTAAGTCACCTTGTCGGTTAAATGACGTCACTGATTCACCATTTATCAACACTTCTTTTGTGAAATCTGTGATTTGTTGTGTTGAACGATATGATTTCGTCAATTGCACGACTTTGGTTTTATCAGCTGGGAATAAATGTCCCAATTCTGATAGTAAACTCTTACTATTTTCTTTTGTGAAAATAGCCTGGTTTAAATCACCAAGCAGTGTAAACTTAGCTCTTGGGAACCCTTCCTTCAAGAAAGCTAATTGAAATGCCGTGTAGTCTTGAATTTCATCAATAAAGACGTAACGGACATCTGTTTCACCATGCTTACCCGTCATACGATCAAATAAGTATAAGTATGGCGTAACGTCATGCATCGATATTTGACGATTTTTTAAACGTGACACAACTTCAGCCACATCTGCTTGCCATTCTTCTACAGTAACATTATAGTCACTCAAATTAAGATACTTAGGCACATTGTGTAAAAAGTTCACATATTGTGAACTGATATTTAAGAATCGATTGCGCACAATTGCTCTGTGCACACTTGTAAATTGGCGCATAACTAAAGTACGCGTTAAGAAACGCATTTCTTTATCACCGCTTGCAAATTCGCGGTCTTGGTCTCCATACAAATCATTCAATTGTTCTTTAGACATATCTTGAATTGCTTTTTCAACCCATTCTAACTTAGCCTCAGCTTCAATTCGACGATTCAATAATTTAACTAATGATTCACGTGTTGCTTCTAATCTTGTCCGTAAATGATAATTTTCATTATATTTATAGTAGATACCTTTTATTTTATCTTTTGAAATAAAGACTTCATTATTGAATTTAATATCTCTGAACTTCATGTCTGCTTGTTCCAAATGTTCTGAATAAGCAGTTGAGGCATTAAAGAATGCCAAACTATTTTTCAGAACTTGAATACGTTTTTTAGCAGGCGCATTGTCTTCTTCAAAGCGTTCTTGTAACGTTTCAACTTGCATATTTGGTAAACGTCTTGATGCATATTGGAAATAAGTCATTTGAACCATATTTTGTTCACCAAGTTCTGGCAACACTTGATCAATATAATCATTAAATAATTGATTAGGTGAGAATAAAACAACTTGACTAGCTGTTAAATTACCGCGGTAACGGTACAGCAAGTAAGCCACACGTTGTAATACAGCTGAGGTTTTACCCGAACCAGCTGCACCTTGAACAAATAATAATTCAGCTTTTACATCTCGAATAATTTGATTTTGTTCCTTCTGAATCGTCGTTACGATACTCTTCATCTTTGTATCAGCAGAATCATTCAAGACGTCTAATAACATCTGATCACCAACAGCTTCATCAGTATCAAATATCGTTTCAATTTGGCCATCTTCAATTACGAATTGACGTTTCAATGAAACATCTACTGTTTGATCACCATCAGGAGTTTGGTAAGTGACATCACCTAGTCCGCCATCGTAATAAACACTCGATATGGGTGCACGCCAATCATAAACCATAAAGTGTTCAGGTCGATCAGCAAAAGAGCCCAAGCCAATATAGATTGTTTCTTTTTTATTAGTTCCTTCTTGAATGTTTAAACGTGCAAAATAAGGTTTCTTTTCTAATTTCTTTAAAATGTCTAAACGAGAAGTTGCGTTTTTCCAACTCGTTTCACGTTCAGCTAATAACTGTTGTTGCTGACGAACAGACATTGCTGTATCAATCATTCCAGTGTATGTTGTCGTATTGATATGAACATCACTTGTAAATTCGCCATTAATCGATCGTGCTTCACTTTCAGCGTACTTTATTTCATTTTGACGTTTAACTTCAGCATCTTTTATTTTAACAATAACATCATCAAGATGTGCTTGTTCTTCGATTTTAATTTCATCAGCCATTTCTCAATACCCCACTTTACATGATTTTATTAGGCCTAATAGTGTATCATTTTTTTATAATCAACTCAAATAGGCAACTAATTGAACTTATTTCTTATTTGGTAGGAATTGGTCAACTACGATTCCAACAGCTAATCCAATTAATGTTGCGACAGCAATTTTACTTATCACAATCCCAATAATTAGACCAATTAAAGTTGTCATTCCTGCAATTAAAGTGTGTCTAGTCATATTGACCTCCAAAAATTTAATATATCTAGTATACCAGTATCGAAACCTGTTTAACACTGGTGACCTCTTATAGTGAGACAAATCTTAATAAAAGCTAAATATCAGTTAAAATAATAGCCTTTTTTTTAATTTCAGTTTAATATAATGAGTAAGACTAAAACGATTGGAGGGCCTGACAATGTTCGAACAAGCTTGGTTTTTCTTCACCCATTTCGAAAATTATTTAGGACCTCTTTTCCAGACTTTAGGTAACTGGAGTTACTTAATTCTTTTTGTACTTATCTTTGCCGAAACAGGTCTTGTTGTTTTTCCTTTTCTACCTGGTGAGTCGCTACTCTTTTTCACTAGTTCCATTGCCGCCTACTCAACAGATACCATTGATATTCGGGTATTAGTCCCAATATTCTTTTTTGCCGCACTCTCTGGAGATGCCGTGAATTTTGAAATTGGTCGACATTTAAATAAATTACCTTTCTTTAAAAAAAGAATCCCCCCTGAAAAGATGGAAATCGCCAAAAGTTTTTTCAAAAAACATGGTGCAAAAACAGT